>NZ_JBXWSL010000012.1:0-106102 GCF_059613425.1 Ruegeria sp. BHSA123
CTCAGCGATTTCGTCGATCATTTCTGGCGCGATCTCGGTCCCCAAGATGTTTGCGATCCGCGCCACCTGTCCCGGCAAATCGCGGCTGAGTTCGGCGTAATGCAGGAAATGGATGTTTGGCAGATGCCGGAACGCGCAGAATGAACGGTAATGGTGGACGTATGAGGCCAGCGTCAGATCGTCGGTGCCCTTTGACGAGGCGGGCCGGTCGAGGAACATCGCGAAGGCTTCGGACAGATCATCGGGAAACAGGTAGTCCAGCCAGTCGTCTTTCATGTTTTCCACATGGCGGCGCAGCGAGAAATGCACGTCAACCGGATGACGATGCACCACCAGATAGGTCGCATCCGGGGAATAGGTGATCCCGTCCAAAGGTGTGTGGGTCTTGATGCACCGTCTGTGCGTCTGTGCGGCAAGTATTCTGTCCTGCTCCTCACGATCTCTGAACCCGCAATCCAGCCAGGGAGAGACCGCGTTGTTGTACACGGCTGGATCCGCGGTTTTGGTGATCAGCATTCGTACCAGCGTCTGCGTCCACGTGGTGCCGCATTTGGGAGGCGTGCAGACAAAGATGTCGTCGGGACGGATTACGAAGTCGGACCAGATATCGGTATTCGTGACTTCACCGACATAATCCTTGGTGCGCTGCGGCAATGGTTGACTCATGACCAAACTCCAAAACTGACCCCGACCTTTGGACGCTACACCAAGTGGCCAGATGCTCAAAGCGTTTGCCTTGACTCGCAGCGCCCAGAGGCGTAGATGACCGCCAAACATCCGGAAGCGTCTTGATCTTCCGGTCCCTTGAGTCGTTCAGGGATCGCCCCCCACCAGCGAGTTTCGCCCGTGGGGGCGTTTGTGCATTTAACCGACGCATCCTATCTAGGACGCGCCATCAGATAACCGGCTAAGGAGGCCGAAGGCATGTTTGAAAATCTATCCGAACGCCTTTCCGGCGTCTTTGACCGGCTGACCAAACAGGGTGCCCTGTCTGAAGAAGACGTCAAGACCGCCCTGCGCGAGGTCCGCGTTGCCCTGCTTGAGGCCGACGTCTCGCTGCCGGTGGCGCGTGAATTCGTCAAGAAGGTGCAGGACCAGGCGACCGGTCAGGCGGTGACCAAGTCGATCACCCCCGGTCAGCAGGTCGTCAAGATCGTGCATGACGCGCTGGTCGATACCCTGCGCGGCAAGGAAGACCCCGGAAAGCTGAAGATCGACAACCCGCCTGCCCCGATCCTGATGGTCGGTCTGCAGGGTTCGGGTAAGACCACCACCACCGGTAAACTGGCCAAGCGCCTGAAAGAGAAAGAGGGCAAGAAGGTCCTGATGGCCTCGCTCGACGTTTATCGCCCGGCGGCGATGGACCAGCTGGCGGTTCTGGGCGCGCAGGTCGGCGTTGACACGCTGCCGATTGTACCGGGCCAGAAACCCGTCGACATCGCCAAGCGCGCCAAGCAGCAAGCCACATTGGGCGGCTATGACGTCTACATGCTGGATACCGCCGGTCGCCTGCATATCGACGAAGTGCTGATGGACGAGGTCGAACAGGTCCGCAACGCGGTTGACCCGCGCGAGACCCTGCTGGTGGTTGACGGCCTGACCGGTCAGGTCGCCGTTGAGGTGGCCGAAGAATTCGACGCCAAGGTCGGTATCTCGGGCGTGGTCCTGACCCGGATGGACGGGGACGGGCGCGGTGGTGCGGCGCTGTCTATGCGCGCGGTGACTGGCAAGCCTATTCGCTTTGTCGGTCTGGGCGAGAAGATGGACGCGCTGGAGACCTTCGAGCCGGACCGGATCGCCGGTCGTATTCTGGGCATGGGCGACATCGTTGCCCTGGTCGAAAAGGCCCAGGAAACGATGGAGATGGAACAGACCGAGCGCATGATGAAGCGCATGGTCAAAGGTCAGTTCAACATGAACGACCTGAAGATGCAGCTGGAACAGATGATCCAGATGGGCGGCATGCAGGGCATGATGGGCATGATGCCGGGCATGGGCAAAATGGCCAAGCAGATGGATCAGGCGGGTCTGGACGACAAGATCCTGCGCCAGCAGATCGCCTTGATCCAGTCCATGACCAAACGCGAACGCGCCAACCCGCAGCTGCTACAAGCCAGCCGCAAGAAACGGATTGCAGCCGGTTCGGGGATGGAGGTCAGCGACCTCAACAAGCTGCTCAAGATGCACCGGCAGATGTCGGACATGATGAAAAAGATGGGCAAGATGGGCAAAGGCAAGATGCTGAAACAGGCCATGAAGGGCATGTTCGGCAAAGGTGGCCCCAGCCACGAAGACTTGGCTGCCGGCATGGACCCCAAGGCACTGGAACAGGCGGCCAAAGCGATGGGCGGCAAGATGCCCGGCGGTCTGCCTGGTCTGGGCGGCGGCATGGGGCTACCTCAGGGCCTGAGCGGGTTTGGCAAGAAGAAGTAATGAACGCCATCGCCCAACATATCCCCCGACTTGAAACCGAGCGCCTGATCCTGCGCGCGCCGTCCGAGGCTGATCTGGACGCCGATACCGCGTTTTTTGCCAGCGATGCGGCGAAGTTCGTCGGTGGACCACTGCGCCGGGATGAGGTTTGGCGACTGATCGCTTCGCTGCTGGGCCACTGGTCCCTGCGCGGTTACGGGTTCTGGAGTGCCGAGGAAAAAGCCTCGGGCACTTATGTCGGGCGGATCGGGCTTTGGTGCCCCGAAGGCTGGCCCGAACCCGAAATCGGCTGGACGCTGATGAACCATGCCACCGGCAAGGGTTACGCGACCGAGGCGGCACTGGCCGCGCGGTCTTATGCGTATGATGTTCTGGGGTGGGAGACGGCGATCTCGCTGATTGATCTGGACAATCATGCCAGCAAGGCCGTGGCGAAACGGCTGGGCGCGCAGTTCGAGTATCACTATGACCACCCCAAATTCGGCAGGTCCGAAATCTGGCGGCACCCCGCGCCTGCGGATCTGGTGAATGGCGGGATGGAGGCCTACGTATGACCGCGTTCACCATCCCCACCGTTGAAACCGAACGTCTGATCCTGCGCGCGCCGCATCTGGATGATCTGCCTGCGCTGACCGCATTCTTTGCGACCGAGCGCAGCCATTTGGTGGGCGGACCCCGGGACGCGCTGGAAAGCTGGGGCATGTTGGCCAGACGCCTTGGGCACTGGGCGTTGAAAGGATTTGGCCTCTGGCACCTGACCGATAAATCCAGCGGTCGGTTCGCTGGCGGCGTCGGCCTGATTGACGCCCCCGGCTGGGACGAGCCTGAACTGGGCTGGACCGTGATGGAAGATTTCGAAGGTAAAGGTTTTGCCTATGAGGCGGCGCTTGCCGCACGGTCCTATGCGGCGCGGCATCAGGGCCTGAACGGGGTGACTTCGTATATCGCCCACGAAAACGATCGCTCGCGCGCTTTGGCCGAACGGTTGGGCGCAACGCTGGAGCGTGACAATGCCGAACTGCTGGGCCAGCCCTGCCAGGTGTGGCGGCACCCCAAGATTGACGTTTCGACACCCGAAAGGACCGGCCAATGAACAACCCCGTGACACGCGCGGCTGCATTGCTGAAAGAGCATCGCGAAAGCATCGACCGGCTGGATGCGATCCTTGTCTATACGCTGGGCGAGCGGTTCAAACACACACAGGCCGTTGGCAAGCTCAAGGCCGAACACAACCTTCCCCCGTCCGATCCCTCGCGTGAGGCCACGCAGATCGCACGGCTTGAAGACCTGGCGAAAGAGGCCGATCTGGACCCCGATTTCGCCAAGGCTTTTCTGAATTTCATCATTCAGGAAGTCATCCGACACCACAGGAAACACCAAGGATGAACCAGAGGTTCAGCAACCATCAGAATTAACCGGAAAACACACCGGCCAATCAAATACACGCCTCCGGCGTGATGCCATTCAAAGGAGATACCACCATGGCAATGAAAATTCGTCTCGCCCGCGCAGGCTCGAAAAAACGTCCTTTTTACCGCATCGTGGCGGCTGACAGCCGGATGCCGCGCGACGGCCGTTTCATCGAGAAACTGGGCACCTACAACCCGCTGCTGCCGAAAGACAGCGAAGAGCGTGTGAAAATGGACATGGAACGCGTTCAGCACTGGCTGGATCAGGGCGCCCAGCCCACCGACCGTATCGCGCGTATGCTGGAAGCTGCCGGCACCCGTGACAAGGCCGAGCGCAACAACCCCAACAAGGGCACACCGGGCAAGAAAGCTCAGGAACGCGCGGAAGAGAAAGCTGCAAAGGCTGCGGAAGCTGCCGAAGCGGCTGCTGCACCGGCTGAAGAAGCGGCTGCAGAAGAATAAGCAGGCCGAAGCGTGCGGGATCAGACCTTTACTGACGCATTTCGCACGCAGTTCGATCTGTTGTTGCGGCTCCGGCGCGATGTGCGCCGGTTCCGCGGCGACGCGGTAGACGAGGCAGTGCTTGCGCGCTGCCTCGACGCGTTTCGGCTGGCCCCGTCGGTGGGGTTGAGCGAGCCGTGGCGCGTGATCCGCGTCGAAAGCGCAGCGGCCCGGGCTGCGGCGCTAAGGAATTTCCAAACCGCCAATGATGATGCCCTGGCGGGCTATTCCGGTGACAGGGCGCAGCTTTACAGCCGCCTGAAACTGTCGGGAATGCAGGAAGCGCCGGTGCAACTGGCCGTCTTCTGCGACGACAGCACTGACAAGGGATTGGGTCTTGGCGCGGGCTCGATGCCTGAGATGCGGCGCTATTCCGTGGTCTCTGCCATCACCCTGTTCTGGCTGGCCCTGCGGGCCGAGGGGCTGGGGCTGGGCTGGGTATCCATTCTGGACCCCGAACAGATGGCGCGCGATTTGGATGTACCGGACAACTGGCGTCTGATCGGGTATTTCTGTGTCGGATGGCCGGAACAGATATCTGACACCCCCGAACTTGAACAGGTTGGCTGGGAAAACCGGGCCGACAGCCTGAAGATCGAAACAAGGTAGCGCCATATGTTCGGATTGATACGCCTTCCCATTCTGCTGCTGATCGCCTTTATTGTGGGCGTGTTCTTTGAGCGCAACAATCAGCGCGAAGCCTGCGAAGGGCTTGGCGAATGGAGAAACGGGATCTGTTTGACGACGGGGGCTGCCAATGAGTGATCTGATCTGCGTCGGCAGCGTCTCTGGGTCTTATGGTGTACGCGGTGAAGTGCGCCTGAAAAGCTTCTGCGCCGTTCCCGAAGATATCGAGGCGTATTCGCCACTGACGGATGAAACCGGCAAGGAACGCTATCCGGTGGTTCTGACGCGTACGATCAAGAACGGTTTTGCCGCCCGTCTTGGCGGGGTTGAAACCAAAGAACAGGCGGATGCGCTGAACGGTTTGCGCCTGTTTGCGCGGCGCGATCAGTTGCCCTCGTTGCCCGACGACGAATTCTATCACACAGACCTGATCGGGCTTGAGGTCTATGACACCGGCGGCACCCTGCTGGGCAAGGTCAAATCCGTGCAGAACCACGGGGCCACGGACCTGCTGGAACTACACGGGCCGGGCCTGAAGGCGACGGTTCTGCTGCCGTTCACGATGCAGGTGGTGCCAACCGTCGATCTGGAACAGGGCCGCATCGTGGCCGACCCGCCCGAAGGCCTGATCTGATGCGACGTGTTCTGCTGCATCTGGGTTTTCACAAGACCGGCATGACGGCAGCACAGTCCTTTCTGCACGAAAACCGCGAGCTGATCTGGCCGCATTTCGCGCTGGTCCTTCCGTATAAGACCCGCAAGGCCGGGTTGAACGAAGCGGCCACGCGCCATTCGATCTATCGTCTGGATGACACGCTGGCAGGGTTTGGCGGTCAGCTGCACACGTTTTTCGACGGTCTGGATTTCGGAGCACGCCGGGGATTGATCCTGAGCGAAGAGAATTTTCTGGGCCTGCGCCCCAGCAGGAACAAAAGCGAAGGATACGGAGCCGCACCCGAACTGGCGGAAACGGTCGTCAGCGTGCTGCGCCGCCGTCTGGTGGGCGAAGAAACCGACATCACCGTCTACCTGTCGTTGCGCAATCGCGATGCGTGGTTGCGCAGCCTTTGGGCCCACGATCTTCACCTGTCGCGCATGGTTCAGGACCTGGACGGCTTTTGCGCCGATCTTGCGCATCTGCCATCGCTACAGGACACGGCGGACCGGATTATGGACCGGTTGCCAACTGTCACGGTACGGACCGCGTGGATGGAAGCGCTGAAAGGTCACCACCTTGGACTGGGCGCACCGTTTGCCGAATTTCTTGGCCTGCCACACGCGAAATCGGCGCGGCTAGTGAAGCCCGCGCATGAAAGCCCTCAGCTTTCCGACGACGTTCTGAGGGAACTGCTGGCCCTGAACCGATCATCGCTGGACGAAACGGCGTTGATCACTCAGAAAAAGGCCCTGATTCGAACCGCCCAATATGAACTGGCCCGCCAGAAATGACTGACAAACCCGGCAAATCCCATGGTCGCAAGGCGATCCGGCCCACGCTGAAACCGCGTGAGTTGATAACACCCACCCCGGACTTGCACGGCGTCTGGAAAGCCAAGATCATCACCCTGTTTCCAACCGCCTTTCCAGGCGTTCTGGGAGAAAGCCTGACCGGCAAGGCCCTGCAAGAGGGGTTGTGGCAGCTGGAAACCGTGGACTTGCGGCAGTTCGGTGTCGGCAGGCATCGCAACGTGGATGACACGCCTGCCGGGGGCGGCGCGGGTATGGTTTTGCGGCCCGATGTGTTGGGCGAAGCCATCGAGCACACCATGGCGGGCATTCAGGGCAACTGGCCACTGATTTACCTCAGCCCGCGCGGGCGGCGCATGGACCAGCGCATGATGCAGACCCTTGCGCGCTGCGATGGCATGACCCTGTTGTGTGGCCGGTTCGAAGGCGTGGATGAGCGCGTGCTGGAGCATTACGGTGTGCAGGAGGTCTCGTTGGGGGATTTCGTGATGACCGGCGGTGAGATTGCGGCGCAGGCCCTGATCGATGCCACGGTGCGCCTGATCCCCGGCGTTCTGGGCAATCAGGCCTCGACCGAAGAGGAAAGCTTTTCCTCGGGCCTGCTGGAACATCCGCAATACACCCGCCCGGCAGATTGGAAAGGCCGCCCGATACCCGAGGTTCTGATGTCGGGCCACCACGGCCGCATCGCCGAATGGCGTCACAAGATGGCTAAGGATATAACCCGCGAGCGGCGCCCGGATATCTGGGCCGACTATGCAAAATCCCGGTCGGATTCGTCTGAGTGACAGACCGAATTGTTGCAGACATGCCGCAGGTTCTGTGTTTGCCAGAATTCTATTTGCAGTTGATCATCTTCCAAAATATGCACGTTTGAAAGCCCTGCGTTTTCAGGGCCTTAAAACGAAAGACTAATTGCATTATGAAGAAGTTATTGCTTGGCGCTTTTCTGGTTGCCTCTGCCTGTACGACCAAACCACTGGGGATGTCCGTTCCAACGCAAGCCGGTCACAATCTGCATTCGGCGCGGGTAGCGGTCGATTCCTGTTCTCTGGAAGCTGACGAAGGCGGAAACAGCGCCGTCATCGGGGGATATGCAACGAATATCCTTTTATGGGGTATCCTCATCGGCCCAGCGATTACCGCCCCGATCCAGGACGAACTGCGCACGCAGGGCGAAATCGATCAGGTGGACCGCTGCCTGCAAGAGCGCGGTTTCGAACGCCGGGAACTGAGCGCAGGTGAATCGTTCTGGGTGCGCAACGCCTTTGGGGAAGAGCGTGAGCGCCGGTTGGACCATCTGGTTAGCGGCGGCACCATTGAAACCTACGGCGCACCAAAGACCTAACCCCCGGCCTTCCATCTGGCCCAGACGTCTGGCGTGCCATTGAAAGTGTTGATGTCCACTCGGCCCTGAACGCCCGGCACCAGACCAGTGCCGGTATATTGCCAGAATCGCCAGACCGCGCGGGGATAGACAGTGCGTGGGTGGCCTGCGACCGATCTCAGCCAGAACTCGGTCTTGGGCAGGCGCCCGATATCGGTGTCTTCATAGAAATCCACCGTGGTATAGACGATCGGGCGGCGGCCATAATGTCGTTCGAGAATGTCCAGAAAATGCTGCGCCTCGGCCCGGACGGTTCTGCCATCGGGGCGCAGCGTGCAGGTCTTGGAATGCGGCGTCCATTCCATATCCAGCACATGCGGCAGGTCTGCCCCTTTGGGCACGTTCTGGATGAACCAGCGGGCCTGTTCCCGGGCCGAGCGGCAGAAATAATAATAGTGATAGGCGCCCCAAGGCACACCGGCCGACTGCGCGCCGCGGCGGTGATCGTCGAACAGGGGATCTGCCACGTCACCGCCTTCAGTGGCTTTCAGAAACACAAAGCTGACACCTGATGCCCGGGCCGTGCGCCAGTCAATCGGCCCCTGCCAGCGTGACACGTCAAGGCCATGGATCGGGTATTGTCCGGGGTGGCTCCCTTCCCAGTCATGGGGATCCGCGTCGCCAAAATCGGGGTAGATCACAAGTGGTGCTGTCCTGTCCACGCCCGGAACGGGTTCGACGGCCTGAGGTTTCGGGCCGCCTCGACCGCAAGACATCAGCGCAACGGCCGTTATGGCCAGCATGAATGCCAATCGCATCATAGGGTCCTGTCTGAAATATCTGCTCATATTATTCGCCTCAGAATGCCTGATCTGGGCCGCTTGGCAACGCCTTAGTTTCAGGCTGGCGGATTCCTACCGGCCCGTTCGGCAAGACAGGGCGTTTTTCCCTTGATCCCTGCCTGCAATACCCTTAAACGACCGCAATCCGGTGCCGCGTTCTGCGACTCCGGTGTTTTGGTTTGCACCATGGCGTGACGTCCCGTTTTCTTCGGCAGGGATGCGCCGGGTCAGGCCAGACCAAAGGAACATTCGATCTGACCTCTGGCGGGCTGTACGCAGGACCCGGTGAAGACCAAGAGCTCTCAGGCCGTGCCCAACTTCGTGGACCAACCACGAGCAGATAGGAGAAACTGCGATGGACCTGATCGCACAGCTTGAGGCGGAACAGATTGCCGCCCTGGGGAAAGACATCCCTGATTTCAAAGCCGGTGACACTATCCGTGTCGGCTATAAGGTGACCGAAGGGTCGCGCACCCGTGTGCAGAACTACGAAGGCGTCTGCATCGCGCGCAACAACGGCAGCGGCATTGCCGGTTCGTTCACCGTTCGCAAGATTTCGTTTGGCGAAGGCGTGGAGCGTGTATTCCCGCTGTATTCGACCAATATCGACAGCATCACCGTTGTCCGCCGCGGCCGCGTTCGTCGCGCCAAACTGTACTATCTGCGCACCCGTCGCGGCAAATCCGCGCGTATCGCAGAGGTTTCCAACTACAAGCCCAAAGCTGGCGCCGAAGCGTAAGGAGCGGAAAGATGAAAAAAGACATCCATCCCGATTATCACGTCATCGACGTCAAGATGACCGATGGCACCATCGTTCAGATGAAATCCACCTGGGGCAGTGAAGGCGACCAGCTGGCACTGGAGATCGACCCTTCGGTACACCCTGCATGGACCGGTGGTTCGTCGCGCCTGTTGGACGCTGGCGGCCGCGTGTCGAAGTTCAAGAAGAAATACGAAGGTCTGGGTTTCTAAACCTTTGCCAAAGTCTTTCAAAGGAAGGTCGCCAACGGGCGGCCTTCTTTCGTTTCAGGCCCCTTTTTTCCCCGGTTTCTGATCCTTTGGTTTTGTAAGTTCAGCCGCGTCGTGCAATGGCGGAACCGGACCGCGCAACAGCAGCAGCGCGATCACCAGCCCGATACTGGCGGCGATCGCGGCCATGAGCATCGCCGCATCAAAGGCATTATCCCGCAGATCACGCAGCGCCCCGGCCAGCGCTGAACCAGTTGACGGGTCAAGCCCGGCAATCAGTTGTTCCACCTGTGTTGCCGTGCCATGTGTCAGGGCGCGCGCAAGGTCGTCGCGCTGCGTCGATCCGGCGGGCAGCGCGGTGATGACTTCTGACAGGCCCGAGCGGATGGTCAGAGCTTCGGCCAGACCGCCGACAACCGATCCCATCGTGGCCCCGAAATACAGGAATGCGTTGATCACCCCAGACCCCTGTCCGACATGTTCGTCAGGCAGCAACCGAAGCCCAAGACGGGGCAGCAACGAAAAACAGATGCCGATGCCAACCCCCACAATGATCAGTTTCCACCAGATTTCAGCATAGCTGTCGATATTCGAGGTTGTTGTCAAAAGCAGGAAGCCGCAGACCATCAACCCCATTGCAGCACTCACCGGCCATTGGAAACTGTATGGCGCAAGCAGGCGCGGCGCGGTGACAGAAATGACAAACATGCTCAGGCTCAGGGGCAGGATTGCCACGCCCGCCTCAACCGGTGAATAGCCGAACGCATCCGGGGACTGGACGAACACGTTAAAGTAGACAAAGAAACAGAACAACGCAAATCCCGCAAAGAACATCCCCGTTGCCGCCATAAGATAGCGCGGGTGCCGGAAGTACCGGAACTCGACCAGCGGATCGTCGCTGCGCCGCGAGGTGTAGACCAGACCGACAACTGCCAAAGCGGCGACACCCAAAGGAACGATGGTCAGGGCATTGTCCCATCCGTGTGCCTCACCGTTGCTGAGCGCGAAAGACAATGGGCCCAGCAGCAAGACAATGGCAATCGCCCCTGCGGTATCGAATTTTGCACCCTGAAGGCGCGTATCCGGGACATAGTTTTTCCTGCTGACCTGCAGGCCGATCACAAACGCAATGGCAAGCAGCACAAGGTCTGTGGCGAATACCCCGCGCCAGCTTAGAAAGTTGGCAAAGCTTCCTCCGACTATGGGCCCGACGCCTATCGCAAGGCCCACGATTGCGCCCCACACACCGGTCACACTGGCCCGTTGTTCCTCGGGCGTTGCGGCGGTCAGCAGGGACAATGAGGTGCCGAACAGGGCCGCAGCCCCTGCCCCCTGCGCGCCACGCCCGATCAGCAGCATCGCCGCGTTCTGTGAAAACAGCACCGAAGCCGAGCCACAGGCAAACACGATCATGCCAAAGAAAAAGACACCCATCTTGCCCGTGATATCCCCAAGCCGGCTTACAATCGTCACAAGGGCCGCACTGGCCACCGTATAGATCGCCATCACCCATTGCAGACCCGAGGGCGTCAGATCGAACTCGGCCTTCAGATATGGAAGGATGGTCGCAACAGCAGTTGTGTTGAAGCCAACGACCATCATGCAAATGGCCGTCATTGCAAGAACAACGCGTGAACCGCCTGAACTGTCCGCAGCAGTGTCCGGCATGCCTATGCCCCTTTCACCTGCTTTGAAGATGAACCGAAGAGGACCCGTGCAAAGCCTGCAAGGTTATTCGGTGTAAATCTGTTTGGTATTTAACCAAATTTTCCGCCCCCCGCATAGTTTTCACGATCCGGACCAAGCGGCGTCACCGCGAAAGGACCCTTTGGGAGCGCGATCTGTACATGTGTGAATCAGGCAAACGGCGCGATTGATTCCAGTGCGGATCGTTGCAGGCAGCGGTTGTTCAAGATGTTCGGGACTAGGCGCCGACACGGCGATATCGCTGCCAAGACCGTGATCGGATAGCCGATCAAGGCAGATCACCAGACTGGTGCCTTCCCGTAACCCGCGCACTGCGCTGTGTTTTCCAAAATAGAGTCCGATAATGCCCAAAAGCGCCGCTTGAGGTTCTTTTCATCGTAGGCGACACAACATATAGTGGGTGCCAACAACGTGTAGTCAAACACGGCAAGACTTGGGAATACAAGCATGGCACATATCATTGTGGTCGGTAACGAAAAAGGCGGCGCTGGAAAATCGACCGTGTCGATGCATGTGGCAACCGCACTGGCCCGACTGGGGCACAAGGTCAGCACGCTGGATCTGGACCTGCGGCAGCGCAGCCTTGGACGGTATTTCGAGAACCGGAACAACTTTCTGAAAAGCGCGGACCTGACGCTGCCCGGCCCACGCCATCACGACCTGCCCGAGATTGATGCCAGCACGTTGAAACCGGGCGAGAACATTTATGACCACCGCCTGTCTGCTGCCGTGTCGCAACTGGAAAGCGACAGCGACTTTATACTGATCGACTGCCCCGGCTCTCATACACGCCTGAGCCAGGTGGCGCATTCGCTGGCCGACACGCTGATCACCCCTTTGAACGACAGCTTCATCGATTTTGACCTGCTGGCGCGGATTGATTCAAAGGGTGAGAAAATCCTTGGCCCGTCCGTCTATTCCGAGATGGTCTGGAACGCCCGCCAATTGCGGGCGCAGGCCGGGCTGAAGCCCATCGACTGGGTCGTTGTGCGCAACCGCGTCGGCACCCAGCGCATGGTCAACAAGGAAAAGATGCAGCGCGCGATCGAAATGCTGTCGCAGCGCATCGGCTTCCGCGTCGCTTCGGGCTTTTCCGAACGGGTGATCTTTCGCGAACTGTTTCCCCGCGGCCTGACCCTGCTGGACCTCAAGGATATTGGCGTCAAACAGCTGAATATCTCGAACATCGCAGCACGGCAGGAATTGCGCGACATGATGCGAGAGCTGAACCTGCCGGGTGTCGAAGTCGATTTCTGATCAGTTGTATTGGGGGCTGGGACGCGGACAAAGCGACAGAACTCTGCGCTCGTGCAAATGTCAGCTTTAACTATCCGACTGAAAACTCGTCGATTGAAGAAACAAGCTTCAATAAGTCGGCCTCATAAAAACCGGCAGCATTGATGCAATTCGTTTCAAGCATCTTCAGCCCGTCGTCCGTGCGACATACATCGATAACGTAGGCGGGTGCGTATTCTGGGTTTGCCTCCACCAGACTCTTGGCAAACTCTAAGGCATCGTCATTGATTTCATGCCGGTAAACGACGCGCGAGCCCTCCTTGTAGAGAGAGAAAGTCACAATCTCATCTCTGACCACCCACAGTCGCCACTCTTTTTGAATGCGAACGGGCTTCGTGAACATCATTTCTGTATCGTGACGAAGTGAGCCTCTAGGTATCTCGTGTTCTTCTAGGGCGAGTACCTTGCTTGCCAGCACAATGATTTCACCAGAAGATTTTACGTTTCCCGGCTCTTCTTTGCTGTCTTCTACTGGGCGTATGAACCAGTTGCTTCCGTCGTCGGGAAGTTGTTCGGGAACATCGCGCAGCGTTAAGAAAAGAGCATCCGCGCCATTGAGAAGAAACGGGTGCCAGGGTTCTTCATGAACAAAAGGCCTTATCTTGAAAACTCCGGGCTTTAGGTCGTTGGCCTGCGCGTATCGCCATAGCGTATAAGAACCGAACATCACCACGGCGTTCGGATCGTTGATGGTCGGAGTTGGTGTCAGTTCGCCTATAAACGGAACGACTTTGTGCCACGTGTACGGAATATCCAGCCGATCAAGTGCCACAGCCATTTTCCGAGTGTCTTCAAAATCCTGAAGTATCCATTGCATTTTATGGGCTCTAATTTGAAAGCATTGTACTGCACATAGAGAACACCATCCCGCCAAATGCTCAACAGCAGACATTTGAGCTTTGTGTGAACCCGGTCGGTTTGGGCTCAACCCAACTGCTCGTTCAAATCCTCACCATTCTCGAACACCCGCTCGAACCCGCCGCTCGTACCCAGCGAAACAAAGGTGCTCCCTCACGGCTTTCAGCTTTGGAACCGCTGAACGGAACAGCCTCGGTTTCACCCGGTAACTGATGGCCCGCCGGGACTGTATACCGTGAACAGCTCTTTGGGTTCGTTCACCCCGCGCAGCATGTAGCGCCCGACCGAGATGAGGTCTTGTGCGCAGGGGCGTGCCGCGACCGCGACGTCGTCCGAGATCAGGATTCTCTGACCCAGCGACCGGTGCATTCCCGCGATTCGGGCGGCCTGATTGACGGCGGGGCCGATCACTGTGAAATCCAGCCGTGTTTCGGACCCGATATTGCCATACAGGATTTCGCCGGAATGCAGGGCCAGCGTGAATTTCGCAACCGGCAGCCCATGCGCCTGACGTCGGGCGTTCAATTCATCCATGCGGGCTTGCAGCAAGGGCACCGCGCTGAGCGCGGCACGGGCGTCCTCGTCGATTTCGCCGACATCGAACATGGCCATCAGCCCATCGCCCATGAATTTCAGGATATTCCCACCCTTGTCGTGCACAACGCCCACGGCCACAGCCAGGTAATCATTCAGCATGTCGATGATCTCGTGGCCCGGCAGGTCTTCTGACAGGTTGGTGAACCCTTCCAGATCGAAATTCCAGATCACCGCATCGATCTGCTGCAATGATCCGCGACGAATCTCACCTGACAGGACGCGGCGCCCGGCATCACGACCCAGATAGACCCGCATCAGGTCTTCGGTCAGGTTCTGGTTCTTGGCGGATTTGAGCGCCAGCCCCAGATGCGGCAATACCGCATGAATGTGCCTGAGATCTCTGTCATCAAACCCGGACGGCGCATCGCTGGTCCAGGACATCAGGACGCCATCACTGACCTTTTTGGTACCGTTGGGGCGCATCTTTCCCGCCCCCTCATACGAGATGCCGGTGGCATAATAATCGGTCGCCCCAACCTCTCTCAGGTCGTTCAACAATGGAAAGCGGCTGGGTTCATTATGGTCGACAAGTTTGACCCGGATTTCATCCAGATCCTCGTTCAGCAGCGCATAAAGCGGGCTTTGTTGCCACATTTCGCTGGGCGTATCCGTGTTTTCAAACTTCTCGGATTCACCGCCGGTGCTTTTGTACCAGCTATATCCGGTTCCGCCATAAACCGGGTGCAAGGTTGACTGCGCCGCATGAAACCGCATCAGCGGAATGCCCATATCGACCAGACTGGTGCAGAACCCTTCCAGCAACTCTTCCTGCCCGGCACCCTCAAGCCCCTTTTGGACCAACCAGTCGATCAGGGTGTGTGTGGATACCTTGGCAGGTTCAAATGACGTCATTTCAAATTCCGTATCAAGCATGACACACATCTGGGGACGGCAGGCGCCAATTACCAGTGGTCAATCCACGCCAGCCAACCGTCGCAACATCTGGCGCAGCAAGGCGGCATCTTTTTCGCTGAACAGACCCGACAGCCTGGCGTCATAGCTTGCGGCCACCCCGTACAAGTCGCGATACACGGCTTGCCCGGCTGGTGTCAGCGTCAGCCATTCCGCCCGCCGATCAGCCTCGTCCCGTGTGCGTTTCAGGTACCGGCGCTCCTCGAGCTTGGCAACTGCACGGCTGATCTTGGTTTTGTGCATTCCGGCCCGTTCACCAATTTCCTTGGCGGTCATTTCGCCAAACAGCCCCAGATGGAACAGCACCCGCCATTCGGTTCTGAGCATTCCGTACCGTCCCTTGTAGACAGCCTGAAATTCCAACGAGGCGCGCTCGGCTGCCTGGTTCAGCAGAAACGGCAGAAAATTCTGCAGGAAAAAGTCATCATTTTTTTCAGATTCGTCGTGTGTCATGCTTGTTAGTTACAAAATCAACTATTAACCGACAAGCAGCAAACGGAGGAATACGTAATGAACCGTCCGACGGATCCGCATTCATTGACGCAAGCAGCAACGCCTGTTGGTACCCATGCCGGTTACATGCCCGGCTTTGGCAACGACTTTGAAACCGAGGCGCTGCCCGATGCGCTGCCGCAGGGGATGAACAGCCCGCAAAGGTGCAACTACGGACTTTACGGTGAACAGCTGAGCGGCACGGCCTTTACCGCCAACCCGCCTGAACGCACCTGGTGCTATCGTATTCGCCCGTCGGTAAAGCATTCGCACCGTTACGAAAAGATCGACTTGCCCTATTGGAAATCGGCCCCGTGCATCGACCCGGACGTGATCAGCCTGGGCCAGTATCGCTGGGACCCGGTGCCGCATTCCGATGAAGGTCTGAACTGGATGACCGGGATGCGGACCATGACGACGGCCGGGGATGTGAACACCCAGGTTGGCATGGCCTGCCACATTTATCTGGTTACCGAATCCATGGTCGACGACTATTTCTTCTCGGCTGATTCCGAGTTGCTGGTGGTGCCACAGGAAGGGCGACTGCGCTTTGCGACTGAACTGGGAATCATTGACCTTGAGCCCAAGGAAATCGCGATCATCCCGCGTGGACTGCTGTACCGGGTTGAAGTTCTGGAAGGCCCGGCACGTGGCTTTGTGTGCGAGAATTACGGCCAGAAGTTTGAACTGCCGGGTCGCGGCCCGATCGGGGCCAACTGCATGGCCAACCCGCGCGATTTCAAAGCTCCGGTCGCTGCCTATGAGGATCGTGAAACCCCTTCGACCGTGACGATCAAATGGTGCGGCCAGTTTCACACCACGAAAATCGGACACAGCCCGCTGGATGTGGTGGCGTGGCACGGCAATTATGCACCCTACAAATACGATCTGCGCAATTATTGCCCGGTCGGCGCCATCCTGTTTGACCATCCCGACCCGTCGATCTTTACCGTTCTGACGGCGCCTTCCGGCCAGCCTGGTACTGCAAATATTGACTTTGTCCTGTTCCGCGAACGCTGGATGGTGATGGAAGACACGTTCCGCCCACCGTGGTATCACAAGAACATCATGTCGGAACTGATGGGCAACATCTACGGTCAATATGATGCGAAACCGCAGGGCTTCGTTCCCGGTGGCACCAGTCTGCACAACATGATGATCCCGCATGGCCCCGACAGGGAAGCCTTTGACAAAGCATCCTATTCCAATCTGGGGCCGGAAAAGCTGGACCAGACGATGTCGTTCATGTTCGAAACCCGGTTCCCCCAGCACCTGACGCCGTTTGCCGCCAATGAGGCACCGTTGCAGGACGACTATATCGATTGCTGGACATCGCTAGAGAAGAAGTTCGACGGCACACCGGGCAAGAAGTGACCCTCAGACTGGGTTACCCGGACAGCACCCGTCCTGATGGCGATGAACATACCCATTCCGGTTGCAGGCGTACTGTCGCTGCAACCGGAAAACAAAGACGGGGCCTTGGCAGCCGACCTGCCGCAACCGCGCCCGTTCTGGGCTTTGGCGCCTGTCTTTCAGGGGTTATGATCGTTTCGAACTACGTACCAAGTACAACAAAATAGGGGCAAAATATGCCTTTGATGAAATCCTGGGTGGCCTCGGCCAACGACGCGGCGCATCCGTTTCCACTGAACAACCTGCCTTACGGTGTCTTCTCGACTGAAGGCGATGATCCACGCTGCGGTGTGGCCATTGGCGACATGATCCTGGACGTTACCGCCGCCGAAGCCGAAGGCCTGATCACCCTGACCGATGAACCGCTGTTCGATCTGCCGTTCTGGAACCCCCTGATGGAGGAAGGCCCCGCTGTCTGGACCGCCCTGCGTGAGCGGCTGATCAGCCTTCTGGCGGACGGCTCGGACGAACAAAGCAAGGTCGAACCGCTGCTTGTACCACAGGCCGAAGCCGAGATGCACTTGCCCTTCGCGGTCAGCGAATACACCGATTTCTATGCCGGGCGGAACCATGCCTTCAACGTGGGCACCATGTTTCGTGGCCCGGAAAACGCGCTGCCGCCGAACTGGTTGCACATTCCGATTGGATATAACGGACGGGCGTCCTCGGTCGTGGTGTCCGGCACGGATATCCGCCGCCCTTGGGGACAGCTGAAATCCCCCGATCAGGACCTGCCCGCCTTCCTGCCCAGCCGCCGCTTTGATATCGAGTTGGAGATGGGCGCGATTGTCGGCACGCCCTCGGATGGCCCGATCACGGTTCAGGAAGCTGACGACCACATCTTCGGCTACGTTCTGCTGAACGACTGGTCGGCACGTGATATACAGGCCTGGGAATACCAGCCGCTGGGTCCGTTTCAGGCCAAGGCAACCGCAACCTCGATCAGCCCCTGGATCGTGACCAAGGCAGCCCTCGAGCCGTTCCGCTGTGATACGCCAGCCCGCGAGTTCGCGCTGCTGGACCACCTCAAGGATTGCGGCCCGATGCTTTATGACATCGATCTGGCCGTCACCATGGCACCCGAAGGCAAAGACGCCACGACCATCGCGCGGACCAACTACAACCAGATGTATTATTCCGCCGCGCAACAATTGGCCCACCACACCACATCGGGATGCCCGATGAACACCGGCGACCTGCTGGGGTCAGGCACCATATCCGGACCAACCAAGCCCGAACGCGGATCGTTGCTGGAACTCAGCTGGGGTGGGAAAGAGCCGCTGACGCTGAACACAGGTGAAACCCGCAGCTTCATCGAAGACGGCGACACGATGACCCTGACCGGCGCGGCCAGGGGCGACGGCTATACGATCGGGTTCGGCGACTGCACCGGCACCGTTCTGCCTGCACTCATTTCCCCATTCGAGCGATGACGCACTGAGCTTCATCTTTTCCCAAATACTCCCGCCGGAGGCATCCAATCCCTGCCTTCCGCGCAACCGCAAAAGGACAAAACCAAGATGGCCAAAGCATTCGCGTCCCAGGGGGACATGTCGGAAAAGAAAATCTCGTTCACCGAAGTGGGCGAGGGGCTCTATGCTTTCACCGCCGAGGGCGACCCGAACTCGGGCGTGATCATCGGCGATGACAGCGTGATGATCGTCGAGGCGCAGGCGACCCCGCGCCTGGCCAACAAGGTGATCGAATGCGTGCGGTCTGTGACCGACAAGCCGATCACCCACGTGGCCCTGACCCATTATCACGCTGTACGGGTTTTAGGTGCCAGCGCTTTTGGAGCACAACAGATCCTGATGTCCGACATGGCCCGCGCCATGGTGGTTGAACGCGGTCAGGAAGACTGGGACAGCGAATTCCAGCGCTTCCCGCGCCTGTTCGAAGGGCATGAAAGCATCCCCGGCCTGACCTGGCCCACAACCACATTCAGCGACACGATGACCGTTTATCTGGGCAACCGCCGGATCGACCTGATGCATCTGGGGCGCGCCCATACCGCCGGTGATATCGTCATCCATGTGCCTGACCAGAACGTGATGTTCACCGGCGACATCGTCGAATATCACTCGGCCTGCTATTGCGGCGACGGGCATTTCAGCGACTGGGGCGACACGCTGGACGAGATCAAGTGGTTCGATGTCGACGCCATCGCACCGGGACGCGGCGACGCGCTGGTTGGCAAGGACATGGTCAATGCCGCCATCGAAAACACCCGCGATTTCGTCGAAAGCACCTACCGCCCCGCAGCCAAGGTTGCGGCGCGCGGTGGCAGCCTGAAAGAGGCATGGGACGCAGTCCGCGCCGAATGTGACCCTAAATTCGCCAGTTACGCGATCTACGAACACTGCCTGCCGTTCAACGTCGCCCGCGCCTATGACGAAGCCCGCGGTATCGACACGCCTCGCATCTGGACCGCCCAACGCGATCTTGAGATGTGGGAGGCCCTGCAGGGGTAAGGAAAAACGGCCCAGTTTGATCCAGATCGTTTTAGGCGGCGGGATTCAGTGAAACCATATGCCAAAGGCTTCGGCACGTGCTGCCGGGGCACAGGACATGCAGCACTTTGGCGCATCTGCTTGGGGGGAAGCCCATGAACAAGATCTTTGAAACTCCGCTTTACGGCTATGAACGCAGCCCCGATCAGGACAGCCCGACGCCGGTTCGGCACAAGGTTATCGTGATCGGCGCGGGTCCGGTTGGTCTGGCCGCCGCGATTGATCTGGCGCAGCAAGGGGTCGACGTCGTGGTTCTGGACGAGAATGACAAGGTCAGTTTCGGCAGCCGCGCCATCTGTTTCTCGCAACGCACGCTGGAAATTGCCGACCGGCTGGGATGCGGACGCCGACTGGTCGACAAGGGCGTCCTGTGGGATCGGGGCAAGGTGTTCTTCGATGACCGACAGGTCTATGACTTCAACCTGCAACCGGAACAAGGTTATGCCAACCCTGCCTTCATCAACCTTCAGCAATACCATTTTGAGAACTATTTCGTTGAACGGGTCCGCGAGTTGCAGGCAGAAGGCGCACCGATTGAGATACGCGGGCGCAACAAGGTCGAGGCGATTGGCACGCATGACGATCACGTGCGGCTGGAGGTCGGGACGCCCGAAGGACCTTACACAATCGAAGCCGATTGGCTGATTGCCTGTGATGGCGCGACCTCCCCCGCCCGGCGGATGTTGGGCATTGATTTCGAAGGACGGATTTTCGAAGACAACTTCCTGATTGCAGACGTGATCATGGATGCGGATTTTCCGTCTGAACGCTGGTTCTGGTTCGATCCGCCGTTCAATCGCGGGCAATCCGCATTGTTGCATAAACAGCCCGACAATGTATGGCGCATCGACTTGCAGCTGGGTTGGGATATCGACAAGGAACGCGAAAAGCGCCCCGAGAACGTGATCCCCCGCCTCAAGGCGATGCTGGGCGATGATGTCGAGTTTGAGCTAGAATGGGTCTCGATCTATACGTTCCAGTGCCGTCGCATGGAAAGCTTCCGCAAGGGCCGTGTCCTGTTTGCGGGCGACAGCGCGCATCAGGTCAGCCCCTTTGGCGCGCGCGGGGCCAATTCCGGCCTTCAGGACACCGACAACCTGTGTTGGAAACTGAAGCTGGTTCTGGACGGGAAAGCACCTGAAACTCTGCTGGACAGCTACAACGCCGAACGCGTGTACGGGGCCGACGAGAACATCCTGAATTCCAGCCGGTCGACCGATTTCATCACCCCGAAATCCCAGATGTCGCGGATCCTGCGCGATGCGGTACTGGACCTGAGCGAGCATTATGACTTCGCGCGCCCGCTGGTGAATTCTGGCCGCCTGAGCCAGCCCTGCACCTATGATGGATCTTCGCTGAATTCTGCGGACGCGCTGAACGGCCCCGCCGGAACGCGACCGGGCTCGGCCTGTCCCGACGCTCCGCTTGGTGACGAGTTTCTGCTGCCCAAGCTTGCAGGCAAGTTCACGCTTCTGACCGTCGATGCAGACGCCCCTGATGCCCTGGAAGAAGACGGGATCGAGGTCACGCGACTGGCGCTGTCGGTCAAGGATGACATGACGCTGGCCCTCAAACGCCGCTATCTGGGCGACGCGACCAGCGCAGTCTATCTGATCCGCCCGGACCAGCATGTGGCCGCCCGGCGTGACAGTTACGAAGAAAACACCTTCCGGCACGCGATCCGCAGAGCCTGCGGTAAGGAGTAAGCCCTATGTCAGACCTGATCCTAACCCCGAACATCAAAGACGCCGATGACTTCTATGCCGAACTTCTGGCCGCACATGAGGGCCTGGAAAAAGCCGACAGCGACGCGCTGAATGCGCGGCTGGTGCTGGTGCTGGCCAACCACATCGGTGACAGTGCAGTGCTGACGGACGCCCTTCGCGCTGCCGCTTTGACTGACAATTGACAGGCCCGGACGTGAGCGACGTCGTCCTTTATGACTATTGGCGGTCCTCGGCCAGTTACCGGGTGCGGATCGCCCTGAATCTGGCCGGGATCGCGTATCGCCCGGTTGTTGTCGATCTGGTCGGCGGCGCACAAAAGAGCGATGAACATATCGCTCGAAACCCGCAGGGCTTTGTGCCGGTTCTGGATATTGACGGGCTGCGGTTGACGCAATCGCTGGCCATCCTCGACTATCTGGACCGGACCCGGCAGTTGAACCTTCTGCCTGATGATCCGGCGGAACGTGCGCGTGTTCAGGCACTGGCTTATGCGATTGCGGTCGACATCCACCCAGTCTGCAACCTGTCGGTTGCGCGCTATGCTACGACCCTAAGCCATAATGCCCCCGACATGCCCGGCGACTGGATGCGGCATTTCATCAAACCCGGGTTGCAGGCGTTTGAAACCATGCTGGGGGATTTCGAACAGGCCCCCTACTGTGTTGGGTCAAAGCCCGGTCTCGCCGACCTCTGCCTGATCCCGCAGATCTATAACGCGCGCCGGTGGCAGGTTGATCTGTCGGATATGCCCCGCCTGCTGCGGGTTGAAGAGGCCTGCGCCAATCACCCGGCCTTTGTCGCGGCACATCCCGACGCACATGCGCAGGGTTAACATTGCACAGACCCTGTGTGCATGCGCAGCTAGGTTTTTTTCCTTTTAGGCCTTAGCTTTGAGCCAACAAAGCAGACGAGGTTCCTATGCCCGAGATCACCGGCTATCACGCCCATGTCTATTTCGACGCCGACACGCAGGACACCGCGCGACAGGTCTGTGAAGAGGCGGCCCGCCTGTTCCCTGTTCAAATGGGCCGGATGCACGCCCGAAACGTCGGCCCCCATTCGCGCTGGAGCTGCCAGCTGGGCTTTGCTGCCAGCGCATTCGACCAAGTCATCCCATGGCTGATGCTGAACCGGCAGGGCCTGACGGTCTTCACGCACCCGGAAACCGGTGAACATCTGGAGGATCACCGCGACCGCGCGATCTGGATGGGTGAGATGCTGGCGTTGGACCTGTCGATCTTCGACAACCTTTAACCCAGCGCCCGTGCCTGATCCCGCAGAACGAATTTCTGCACCTTGCCGGTTGATGTCTTGGGCAGGGTGCCGAACACAACCGTTTTGGGTGCCTTGAAATGGGCCATCCGGTCGCGACAGAAGGCGATAAGCTCTGCCTCGGTTGCGGCTGCGCCGGGTTTCAACTCGACAAAGGCGCAGGGCGTTTCGCCCCATTTCTCATCGGGACGGGCCACCACTGCAGCCTCCATCACCGCCGGATGCTTGTAGAGGATACCTTCGACCTCGACAGATGAGATATTCTCGCCGCCCGAGATGATGATGTCCTTTGAACGGTCCTTGAGCGCGATATAGCCATCGGGGTGCATGACGCCCAGATCACCGGACGCGAACCAGCCACCGTGAAAGGCCTTGTCGGTAGCGTCGGGATTCTTGAGGTATCCTTTCATCACCACGTTGCCCTGCATGAATATCTCACCCATGGTTTCGCCATCAGCCGGAACCGGTTCCAGCGTTTCCGGGTCGGCCACCATCAGTCCGGACAACGCTGTATAGCGCACCCCTTGCCGCACCTTGAGGGCCGCGCGGTCTTCAGGCCCTTTGCTGTTCCATTCGTCTTTCCATGCGCAGACAACCGAAGGCCCATAGGTTTCGGTCAGGCCATAGACATGCGTGACCTCGACACCCATCGCCTCCATCGCTTCGATTACGGCCGCAGGCGGCGGAGCACCTGCCGTCATCACCTTGATCTGGTGGTCAAAGTCCTTCAGCTCATCCGGAGCGTGGGCCAGCATATTCAGAACGATCGGCGCACCGCAGAAGTGGGTCACTTTCTCGTCCCGGAAAGCAGCATAGATCGGTTCGGCCCGCACCGCGCGCAAGCAAACGGAAACACCTGCATTGGCTGCCATGGCCCACGGGAAGCACCAGCCGTTGCAGTGGAACATCGGCAGAGTCCACAAATAGACCGAATGCTTGGGCATATCCCAGTCCAGCAAATCGGACTGCGCATTCAGGGTCGCGCCGCGATGGTGGTAAACCACGCCCTTGGGGTTGCCCGTGGTGCCCGAGGTATAATTCAGGGTGATCGCGTCCCATTCGTCCGCTGGCAGTGACCAGTCAAACGCGGGGTCGCCTTCGGCCAGCAGGGCATCATAGGTCAGGCGGCCCAGCTTTTCACCGCCGTCGAAGGTGGGGTCTTCGATATCGATGACCAGAATGTCATGATCGACCTGTTGCAGCGCATCTTTCACCACATCCGAAAACTCGGGGTCGACCAGCAGCGCCTTGGCTTCGGCATGGTTCAGGATGAATGCGACAATCGGCGCATCCAGCCGCGTGTTGATTGCGTTCAGAACAGCGCCCGTCATGGGCACGCCAAAATGCGCCTCGTACATTTCCGGGATGTTGGCCGCGATTATCGAAACGGTATCGCCCCGTCCAATCCCACGCGCTGTCAACGCACTCGCCAGACGCCGGCAACGGGCATAGGTTTCAGCCCAGGAATACCGGCGATCCCCATAAACCACGGATGGATAATCCGGGTAGACCTGCGCCGTCCGTTCAATGAACGTAAGGGGCGACAGGGGTGTGTAATTTGCCCGGCATTTGTCCAAATGACGCTCGTAGATATGTGTCGCTGCCATCCGCTGTCCTCCCGAAACGCAGTTTGGGCGAATTGAGCACAAAGTTCGCGTTCTGACAAACCCGTAGAAATACGGCGGCAAAACTGACTGGCGATACGGGATGATACGATCTGGCCCTATCTACATCCGGGCTTTCGCGGTGATCTGAAGCATCTTAAACACATGCCGGGATGAGGCATTTCCATATCCCGTGCACCGCTTCCTCACTGAAAGGACATGTCATGGACGGCACGTTCAACGAAAACGATCTTTCCCGCGTGGTCGAGGCCGACCGCGCCCATATCTGGCACCATCTGATCCAGCATAAACCCTTTGAAACCAATGACCCACGCATCATTGTCGAGGGCAAGGGCATGCGTGTCTGGGACCAGAAAGGCAAAGAGCATCTGGATGCGGTTTCCGGCGGCGTCTGGACCGTCAACGTCGGCTATGGCCGCGAATCGATCTGCAAGGCGGTTTACGACCAGCTGATGAAGCTGTGCTATTTCGCCAATTCGGCCGGTTCGATCCCGGGTGCGCTGTTTGCCGAGCAACTGATCGACAAGATGCCGGGCATGAGCCGCGTCTATTACACCAACTCAGGTTCCGAGGCGAACGAGAAGGCGTTCAAGATGGTGCGCCAGATCGCGCACAAGAAATACGGCGGCAAGAAAACCAAGATCCTGTACCGCGACCGGGACTATCACGGCTCGACGCTGGCGACCATGTCGGCAGGCGGTCAGGACGAGCGCACAGCGCAATACGGCCCCTTCGCCCCTGATTTCGTGCGCGTGCCGCATTGCATGGAATATCGCAAACACGAGCTAGACGGCGCACCCGAAGAGAATTTTGGCGAATGGGCCGCAGATCAGATTGAAGCCGTCATTCTGCGCGAAGGCCCCGATACAGTAGGTGCCCTGTGCCTTGAGCCTGTGACAGCAGGCGGCGGTGTGATCGAAGCGCCCGAGGGTTACTGGCAGCGCGTGCAGGAGATCTGCAAGAAATACGACGTGCTGCTGCATATCGACGAGGTTGTCTGTGGCGTGGGCCGCACCGGCACGTGGTTCGGGTACCAGCAATACGGTATCAAGCCCGATTTCGTGACCATGGCCAAGGGCGTTGCATCGGGCTATGCCGCGATTGCCTGCATGGTCACCACCGAGGAAGTCTTTGACTTGTTCAAAGACGATGCCGCGGACCCAATGAACTATTTCCGCGATATCTCGACCTTTGGTGGGTGCACCGCTGGTCCGGCAGCGGCCATCGAGAACATGCGCATCATTCAGGATGAAAACCTGTTGCAGAACTGCACGGACATGGGCGCGCGCATGACGAACAACCTTCTGGCGCTGATGGACAAGCACAAGGTCATCGGCGATGTGCGCGGCAAGGGCCTGTTCCTGGGGGCCGAACTGGTTGTGGATCGCGGCACCAAAGAGCCGGTGGACGAGAAACTGGCGCAGGCCGTTACTGCCGACTGTATGGCACAGGGCGTGATCATCGGCGTGACCAACCGCTCGATCCCCGGTCGCAACAACACGCTGTGCTTCTCGCCTGCGCTGATTGCTACGGCCGATGACATCGACCAGATCACCGACGCGGTTGACGGCGCGCTGGGGCGTGTTTTTGGATGATCCAAGCCGACTAACCGCTGATCTTAGAATCTCCAATTCTCTGAACCGGCGCGCTCTGCGCCGGTTCATTCAAGCGCAGAAGTCCAGTCTCAGTTCACCCTCTTGATTTCGACTTCGTCAAATTCAAACCTGCCGGTTCCGAATGCTGCGAGGCCAATTCCCGCGCGACCGTCCGCGCCCGAGGACGTTCGTTTTGAAAACAGCGTTTGAATGACCTTTGTTCCGTTGACATAGAAGACAACATGCGCGCCTCGCACCTTAAAGGACAACTTGTTCGGAGACTCGAGCAAAATCGCGTCATGAGTGCCCGCATGCACGACGCGCAACTGACGTCCGTCTTTTTGCAGAACGTGGAAGCGCCCCTTGCCGTCCACGGCAAATACCACATATTTTCCCGCTTTCCCGCTGCCAACCAGAATGCCAACCCCGCTTTTTCCGGAAAACTCTCCGCCCACAACGGCAGATATCACCATGTCTTGCGTACTCTCCAACGAGTCCGATCCTGGAAAATTTACCCATGCCACATCGTTGAACTGAAGACTGCGGGTATCCTGCCTATTTTCCATCACAAGCTTGCCATCGGCCACATAAAACACCCACGGCGACTTGACCGACTGAAAGTCAATCTGCCCGCCCAGCATGAGCGTCTGGTCTTCTCCGTCAAAGGTTTCAACCAACACGTCCGGAGTATCGGGCTCTGTGATAGCGTCCTGCGACCGCGCTTCATCAGAGTAACCGACTAACGTGGCAGTCAGAACAATAAGAGCTTGTATTAATTTTAGGCAAAAAGGCATTCTGGTAATTCCATTCAATCTAAAAGAGAAGTTGATTATATAATTACAGCAATTACGTGCATTATCCAGAATGGAATACCATACTTGGTTGATGCGGAAATCCACGGGTTTCTGCCAAAGAAAAAGACCGCCCCAAGGGGACGGCCTTTCTTTCACTGTCTCTTTTCAGAGGTTCAGGCAGCCAGAGCAGCCTGAGCTTTGGCGACGATCGCGCCGAACGCTTCCGGTTCGTGCACGGCCAGGTCGGCCAGAACTTTGCGGTCCACTTCGATACCGGCCAGGTTGAGACCGTTGATGAAGCGGGAATATGTCAGAGCCTCGTCATGGCTGCGCACAGCAGCGTTGATCCGCTGGATCCACAGCGCGCGGAAGTTGCGCTTGCGGTTCTTGCGGTCACGGGTCGCGTACTGGTTGGCCTTGTCGACGGCCTGAGTTGCGACTTTGAAGTTGCTCTTGCGACGACCATAATAGCCTTTTGCGGCCTTGATGATCTTCTTGTGACGGGCGTGAGTTACGGTTCCACCTTTAACGCGGGACATCTCTTACATCTCCTCTTAGCGGTCGTAGGGCATGTAGCCCTTGACGATCTTTGCGTCGGGGGCGGACAGGGTGGTGTTGCCACGGGCATCGCGGATGAATTTCTTGGTCCGCTTGATCATGCCGTGCCGTTTGCCGGCCTGGCCAGCAAGGACCTTACCGGTCGCAGTCACCTTGAAGCGCTTCTTGGCGCTTGATTTGGTCTTCATCTTAGGCATTTCCGTCTCCTTTTCCGGGTTCGGTTTCAGACGCGACTCGGCATGCCATCTCGGCCGGTCACGCGATCAGAAGCGCCGTTTACGCAAGTTCGGTCATACTGGCAAGGGGGTTTGGACCAGAATCTATGCTTTTTGCAGGCTGGTCAGGCACCGGGGCGACACAAGCCGCCCCGGTGATTGGACTTAGTGTTCAAATTTGCGGATTTCACCGCTCTTCAGCCTTGCGGAGTAGGACGCCAGTTCCTGCCGCACCACTTTCATCAGGAAGTAGAGGGCAAAGACGTTCACAACCGCCATCGCAAAGATCGCCGCATCCGAGAAGTCGATAACCGGACCGAGGTTGGCTGCAGCGCCGATCACCACGAAGACGCAGAAGATGATCTTGAAGATCAGCTCTTTTGTGTGACCTTCTCCGAACAGGTAGGTCCAGGCCTTCAGGCCATAGTAGGACCAGCTGATCATTGTCGAGAAGGCAAACAGGATCACCGCGATCGCAAGGATGTACGGGAACCAGCTGAACGCGCTGGCAAAGGCGGCAGAGGTCAGGCTGACGCCGGAATTGCCATCCACTGTTGCGATGGCGGAACCCGCCTCGTTCAGCATGTAGTTGCCGGTTTCAGGGTCGATGATCAGCTGTTGCGTGATGATGATCACCAGTGCCGTCATGGTACAGATCACGACGGTATCGATGAACGGTTCAAGCAGCGATACAAAACCCTCGGTGATCGGTTCCTTGGTCCGAACCGCCGAGTGCGCAATCGCCGCCGAGCCAACGCCCGCCTCGTTCGAGAATGCCGCGCGCTTGAAGCCCTGGATCAGCGCGCCGACCATGCCCCCTGCTACGCCCAGCCCCGTGAAGGCACCGGCAAAGATCTGACCAAAGGCCCAGCCGATCATGTCCGCATTCATCGCGATGATGACCAGTGCGGTGGCGACATACAGCACACCCATGAACGGCACGACCTTTTCAGTCACCCGAGCGATGGATTTCAGACCGCCAACAATGACCATGAACACGACCGCGGCAAAAACAATACCGGTAATCCAGCCCGGATAGTCGCCAACGATACCGGCGATCTGCTGATGCGCCTGGTTGGCCTGGAACATGTTCCCGCCGCCCAACGCGCCCAGAATACAGAAGATCGAGAACAGCACCGCCAGGATCTTACCACCGGGCAGGCCCAGCTCGTCGAAGCCCTTGGACATGTAATACATCGGGCCACCTGAAACGGTGCCGTCTTCGTATTCATTGCGGTATTTCACGCCCAGCGTACATTCGGTGAACTTCGATGCCATGCCCAGAAGACCCGCAAGGATCATCCAGAAGGTTGCGCCTGGCCCACCGATGCCAATGGCAACGGCCACGCCCGCGATGTTCCCCAGGCCCACAGTGCCGGACAGCGCCGTGGCCAATGCCTGAAAGTGGCTGACCTCGCCCGCGTCGTTGGGATCGGAATAGTCACCTTTGACAAGGCTGATCGCGTGACCAAAGAACCGCAACTGCACAAGCGCGAAATACAGCGTGAAAACCGATGCAGCGATGACCAGCCACATAACGATCCACGGAAAGCTGGTTCCGGGCAGCGGTGCAAATATGAAGCTGACAAACGGCCCGGTCAGGTTTGCAAAGGCCTGATTGATTTTTTCGTCCAGTCCCGGCGCCTCTTGCGCAAGGGCAGGGCTGGCGGCAATGGTGGCGGCCGTTACGGCGCCAAGTGTTTTTAGCGTTCTCATTTTTGGCCCTCCCCTCAGTTCACGACCGTAACCGGAACGTCGGCATGCATCACCAGATATTGCGTCGAACTGCCGAACAGGCGTTTCTTGATCCCGTCCGCAGATGCCCGGCCCACGACGATTTGCGAGCCTCCGTTTTCGACAGTGATGGCGTTCAGCGTTTCCGCCACATCGCCATGGCGCACAATGCCCTGCGCCTCGAAACCCGCAGCCCTGAGGGCCTCTACGGCTGGTGTCACGACACGCGACAACGCCAGATCAACCTCTTCTTCGCGGCGCTTGTGGCGCTGGGCGTTTTCTTCAGGTGTCTGGAATGTGTAAGGTGACCATTCGATCACATAAGCGACCAGCAAATCGCACGTTCCGATCAGCTTTGCCAAATCCTTGGCAAAGGCAATCGCACGCTCGCCGGTTTCAGTCCCGTCGAGTCCTATGACAATCTTTGTTGTCATTTCGTTCCTCCGTTTTTGTTGTTAAGGCCGGGGCCCACGCCCCCGGCAGGGCGGCCGGAACTTGGAACTTTTCAACAAGACCGCCCTTTGGTAAGTATTAGGAAATTTCACTAGGAATTGGAGATTTTTTTGGGCCATTTTCAGTGTAATTTATCGAATTGCGCCAAAAATACAGGGAATTTTACTGATTAGCAGAGATTTAGACAATATCGATCAACGCATCCTGTACGAGCTGGAGGCCAATGGCCGGCTCTCGATAGTTGAGTTGGCGGCGCGCGTAAACCTTACCAATACGCCCTGTTCCGAGCGTGTAAAACGACTTGAGAAGAATGGTTATATCAAAGGGTACAGAGCCGTCGTCGACAAGGAAAGGATGGGGCTGGCGCTGCTGACCGTGGTGCAGGTATCCCTGGTCGCAACTGCGGAACAATCCCTTGTGAAATTCAATGAGGCTGTTCGGAATGTGTCGGAAATCGAAAGCTGCCTGATGGTGGCGGGATCGTTTGATTATCTGTTGACTGTTCGAACGCGCGACATTGCACATTTCCGGCTGGTTCTGGGCGAGAAGATCAACAAGCTGCCGGGGATACATCAGACCAGCTCTTTTACAGTTATGGAGATTGTAAAAGAGCCGGTTGACTGACATGACACTCGGGCCCGAGTGTCGGAGTGCGGTTATTCCGGATCCGTGCTGTAGATCAGCCGTTCATCACAAGGGGCCACCCGCAAAATGTTGGTGGTGCCAGGAACGTTGAAGGGGACACCGGCCGTAACCACGATCTGGTCGGTTTCGGTTGCAAACCCCCCTGCCCGCGCCGCGCGGGCCGCGTTGACCACGGCGCTTTTGAACCGCTGAAGTTCGGGTGTCATGACGCAGTTGCACCCCCAGCTCAGGCAAAGCCTGCGCGCGGTCCCCATCAACGATGTCATCGCGATGATCGGAACACCGGGACGTTCGCGGGCTGTCAATGAGGCGGTCGTTCCGCTTTGCGTAAAGCAGCAGATGGCTTTGATATCGGTCTTTTCAGCAATCTCGCGGGCAGCCGCGACGATGGCATCGGCCACAGTGCTTCCTTTTGCCGTCCGGGACGCAGCGATGATCTGGGAATAGGTCGGGTCGGCCTCGACCTCGATGGCGACCTCATTCATGGTCTGCACAGCCTCAACCGGATAAGCACCTGCCGCCGATTCCGCGCTGAGCATAATGGCGTCCGTGCCCTCATAGATCGCGGTGGCCACATCCGACACTTCGGCACGGGTGGGCATCGGGCTTTCGATCATGCTTTCCAGCATCTGGGTGGCGACAATGACCGGCTTGGCGGCACTACGGCACTTGCGGACCAGCCTTTTTTGAATGGGCGGCACCGCGGATACCGGCAGTTCCACACCCAGATCGCCCCGTGCCACCATGATCCCGTCCGAGGCATCAAGGATGTCGTCGAACGCCTCGACCGCGGCGGGCTTTTCGATCTTCGACAGGATCGCGGCGCGTCCATCAGCCAGCGCGCGGGCCTCGAACACATCTTTCGCACGCTGAACAAAGCTCAACGCCAGCCAATCGACACCCAGTTGGCACACAAACTCCAGATCATCACGGTCCTTCGCCGACAAGGCCGCCAGCGGCAGCACCACATCCGGGACGTTCACGCCCTTGCGGTTCGAGATCGTACCGCCGACTTCGACCGTGCAATTGGCAAAGTCTTGGCCGCAATCCTGAACGATCAGGCGAATCTTGCCGTCATTGACCAGAAGGCGCGCGCCCGGTTCAAGGGCTGCAAAAATCTCGGGATGCGGCAGGCACACGCGGGTGATGTCGCCGGGGGCTGAATCAAGGTCCAGACGGAACGCCGCGCCCTCTTCCAGCTCCTCCGTATCATTTGCAAAAACACCAACCCGCAGCTTGGGGCCCTGAAGATCGGCCAGAATGGCAATTGGGCTGTCCAGATCCTTTTCAACCCGCCGAATGATCCTGTGGCGTTCACGTATCTCATCATGGCTGCCGTGGCTCATGTTCAGACGGAACACATCCGCCCCGGCCTCGTGCAGGGCACGAATGGTGTCATAGTCACTGGACGCCGGTCCCAGCGTCGCCACGATTTTTACATTCCTCAGGCGTCGCATTGGTCTTGACCTCCTCATGCCGGTTCAGATTGCGCAGATCAGCTTTTGCAAAATGTTACCGCAAACACTGCTGTGGCGCTTATTGCGCAATTCCCTTTTTAAAGCAACTGCCCTACACCTGCGACAAACTAGATGACAGGCTTATGACTTACACCCCGTTTTTTGTTCACGGCGCGGATCGCCCGTCCCGATGGCTGATCACATGCGACCACGCAACCAACATCGTTCCCCCCGAGGTCAATGACGGAGACCTTGGCCTGCCGCGCGAGGATATGGAGCGCCATATCGCCTATGATGTCGGCGCGTATGAGGTATCAAAGCATCTGGGCGAGATTCTGAACGCGCCGGTGATCGCCGCCAATTTCTCGCGCCTTGTAATCGACCCGAACCGAGGGGAAGATGACCCCACGCTGTTGATGAAACTGTATGACGGGTCGATCATTCCCGGCAACCGCCATGCCGATGCCGCCGAGCGCGAACGCCGCCTGAACATGTGTTATCGCCCCTACCACACAGCGTTGGCTGAGATGGCGGCACTGCCACATGCGGTAATTGTGTCGATGCATTCCTTCACGCGTCAGCTGCGTGGACGTGATCCGCGTCCGTGGCACATTGGTGTTCTGCACACGCCGGACGAGCGGTTCTCGCGTCCTTTGATCGAACGGCTGCAACAGGAAGATGACCTGTGCGTTGGTGTCAATGAACCCTATACCGGCGTTTTGCCGGGTGATGCGATTGACAAGCACTGCACCGCTTTTGGCCGTCCCAATGCATTGATCGAGCTACGCAATGATCTGATCGCCGATCATGCCGGGCAACGGCATTGGGCCGAGCAGTTGGCGATAATCCTGCAAGAAGCGTTGGACGCCAGCGACCTTTGACCGCAAGGTTTGCAGGGACGTTCCACCCCTCACGCCATTGTGAGCAATGCCTCTGATCCCCATATAATGCGGGAAAGGGGATCGTCATGACACATGAGTTTCTGACAACGTTTTTCGGTTGGATGGCCACGCTTAATATCGCGGTTTTGCTGTTCACCACCGTCATGATTCTGCTTTTGCAGGACTGGATCGCTGGCATTCACGGCAGGATGTTTCAGATGGATCGCGCCGACGTGAAACGTGCCTATTTCAGATACCTTGCCAACTACAAGATTCTGACACTGATCTTTTGCATCGTGCCCTGGCTGGCCTTGAAACTGATGTAGGTAGCGCTGACCACAAGCGCCGTTGTTGTAACGACACGGCAGGATTGTTAGGTCAAACGCAACACACACTGCCTTCCGGAGCCACATTATGGACAAGCAAACCGAAATCGAACTTCAGGCTGCCGCCTTTCGTCGGCTGCAAAAGCACCTGATGGAAGACCGCACCGATGTGCAGAACATCGACATGATGAATCTGGCCGGGTTCTGCCGAAACTGCCTGTCACGGTGGTATCAGGAAGCGGCCAATGAAAAGGGGATCGAGATGGGCAAGGACGAGGCCCGAGAACTTTTCTACGGCATGACCATGGATGAATGGAAAGCCAATTATCAAACCGAGGCCAGCGCTGAAAAACAGGCCGCCTTCAAGGTCGCGTTTGAAGAGAATGTAACGAAAAAGGGCTAGGCCCAATACGAAATAGGCCCGCCAGATTGGCGGGCCTATTTCTTTAGATCGCTGCCTTGCGGCTTTCGTCCAGATAAATCTCGCGCAAGCGTTTTGCAATCGGCCCCGGCGTACCGTCACCTAGCGCAACTCCGTCGATTTCAACCACCGGCATCACAAAGGCACTGGCCGAGGTGGTGAATGCTTCGTCCGCCTCTTTGGCTTCGTCGATGGTGAACAGACGCTCTTCGATTTCCATCTGCGCCTCAGCCGCCATGCGCAGCACGGCCTTTCGGGTGATGCCGTGCAGGATATCGTTGGACAGCGGGCGGGTGACAATCTTGCCGTTTTTGACGAAATAGGCGTTGTTGCTGGTGCCCTCGGTCACAAAGCCGTCCTCGACCAGCCATGCGTCGTCGCAACCTGCCTTCTTGGCCATCATCTTGCCCATCGACGGGTAGAGCAATTGCACCGTTTTGATGTCGCGGCGGCCCCAGCGGATGTCTTCGATCGAGATGATCTTGGCGCCTTTCCTTGCCGCCGGACTGTCAGCCAGCCCCGGCTTATTCTGCGTGAACAGAACGAGGCTGGGCTGGGTATCTGCCGACGGAAACACGAAATCCCGGTCGCCATCGCTGCCGCGCGAAACCTGCAGATAGACCAAACCTTCCTCGATACCGTTCAGCTCAATCAGCTTACGGTGGATTTCCAACAGTTCATCCTTGGTGCAGGGCTCGGCCATCTCCAGCTCGTTCAGCGAGCGCTTCAGACGGACTGAGTGACCTTCGAAGTCGATCAGCTTGCCGTCCAGCACACTGGTGACTTCGTAGACCGCGTCCGCAAACAGGAAGCCACGGTCAAAAATGGAAACCTTGGCCTCGGTCTCCGGCAGATATTCGCCATTTACGTAAACGGTGCGGGTCATATTCGTCTCCTCAACCCCAAAGTGCGGCCGCAGGCGGGTGCACTCCGGCGTCGTCAAAATCCAGCGGGGTGTCGCGGTCTTCGGCCAACAGAAGCGGGCCGTCAAGGTCCGTTACCATCGCACCCTGCGCCAGCAATGTCGCAGGTGCCATGGCAAGCGAGCTGCCGACCATGCATCCCACCATAATGTCATAACCTTCGGCAATCGCTGCCTTGCGCAACTCCAGCGCCTCGGTCAGGCCCCCGGTCTTGTCGAGCTTGATGTTGATGACATCATATTTACCCTTCAACTTGGGCAGGCTGGAACGGTCATGGCAGGATTCGTCAGCGCAGACTGGCACCGGGCGCTTCATCCCGATCAATGCATCGTCATCTCCTGCGGGCAAAGGCTGTTCCACCAATGCCACGCCCAGCCGCACCAGATGCGGGGCGAGGTCGGCGTAAACCTCGGCAGACCAGCCTTCGTTTGCATCCACAATGATCTTGGAATTCGGAGCACCAGCGCGCACCGCCTCAAGCCGGGGCATATCATCGGGCGTGCCCAGCTTGATCTTCAGAAGCGGGCGATGCGCGTTCCCGGCGGCCTGCGCCTGCATTGCCTCGGGCGTGTCCAGCGACAATGTATAGGCGGTGATCTCGGGGCCGGGCTTTGGCAGACCTGCCAGGTCCCAGGCGCGCTTGCCAACACGTTTGCACTCCAGATCCCACAAGGCACAATCCACGGCGTTCCGCGCGGCGCCTGCGGGCAGCAGATCCGTCAGCGACTGGCGGGTGACATCTGCGGGAAGACCGGCAATCTCAGCCTCAACAGACTCGAGCGTTTCGTCATAACGCGCATAAGGAACGCATTCGCCCCAGCCGTGATGGCTTCCGTCCGAAACCCGAACCGTCAGCACCTTTGCTTCGGTCCGCGACCCGCGCGAGATGGTGAAGACCTGCGCCAGCCGGAACACTTCGCGAGAAACCTCAATCTGCACGCACCCGCTCCTTCATCTTTTCCCAAATACTCACGCCGGAGGCGGAACAGTCCGCCACCGGCGCGTTGTTCAGATCATATTGCGGCCAGCGCGTCCACCAGCTTGCCAGAACCAAAACGGAACGGGTCGGTCGCAGGCAGGCCCATGTCCTCTTCGATCTTGGCCAGATAGGCGGTCGCGTCTGCCTCGGACATGTGCTGGGTGTTGACCGAAACGCCAACAACCTGACAATCCGGGTTTGCCACCTTGGCCAGCGCCAGCGCGGTGTCGCGCAGGGCTTCCAATGTTGGCAGTTGATAGGTTGGCAAGCCGCGCATATGCGCACGGGTCGGTTCATGGCTCAGGATCAGGGCGTCCGGCTGGCCGCCATGGATCAGTGCCATGGTCACGCCGGAATAGGATACGTGGAACAATGACCCCTGCCCTTCGATCAGGTCCCAGTGATCATCGTCATTGTCCGGTGTCAGCCATTCGACCGAACCCGCCATGAAGTCAGCAATGACTGCATCCAGCGGCACACCGTCACCGGTGATCAGGATGCCGGTTTGGCCGGTCGCGCGGAAGGTCGATTTCATCCCGCGCTCACGCATCTCGGCGTCCATCGCCAGCGCGGTGTACATCTTGCCAACCGAACAGTCGGTACCGACGGCCAGACACCGTTTGCCCTTGCGCTTGATCCCGTTTGCAATCGGATAATTTATTTCAGGCACCCGCACGTCGTGCAGTTTCCGTCCTGTTGCTTCGGCCACGGCCACCAGGTCCGGCTCATCCCGCAGCAGGTTATGCAACCCCGAGGCCAGGTCGAACCCCTCCTCAAGCGCCATGACCAGAACCTTTTTCCAGTCCTGGCTGATCACACCGCCGCGGTTTGCCACGCCGATCACCAGTGTCTTGGCACCGGCATCCTTCGCTTCGGTCAGGGTCATGTCAGCCAAGCCCAGATCGGCCTTGCAGCCGTCCATTCGATACTGGCCCACGGCGTTTTCCGGACGCCAGTCCTTGATCCCAACAGCCACTTTGGCCGCCAATTGGTCGGGCGCATCGCCCAGGAACAGCAGGTACGGTGTCTCGATCATTGCGGTCACTCCTTTGATTCCGGGGCAGGCTAGAGAAGCGGTAAAACGAGCGCTTCGCGTTTTGACCCGTCAACCACGGCCTATGCGCGAGTTTCTTGCGCAGTGTTCTCGATGTGCGCAAAAATCTTCGAAGTTTTTAAAGTGATTAAACTTTAATCACCCCACTCGGGCAGTTTTGAAGCTGCTTTCTGCAACCGCATTGCCGCAGGTGCACAATCGCTCTTGCGCCGCACCGCGCAATTTAATACCTCATTGAGCAGGAAAATCGTAATTTCATTACTCAGACGAGGTCCAGATGAGCTTTCGCATCCAACCTGCCGCACCGGCGCGTCCCAATCGCTGTCAGCTGTTTGGCCCGGGGTCGAACACCAAACTGTTCCCGAAGATGGCAGCATCCGCTGCGGATGTGATCAACCTCGATCTTGAAGACTCGGTTGCGCCTTCGGATAAGGATGCGGCCCGCGCCAATGTCATCGAAGCACTGAACACCGTGGACTGGGGCAACAAATACATGTCCGTTCGCATCAACGGATTGGATACCCCGTACTGGTATCGCGACGTTGTCGATGTATTGGAACTGGCGGGCGACCGTCTGGATCAGATCATGATCCCCAAAGTCGGCTGCGCGGCAGATGTCTATGCGGTGGACGCATTGGTCACCGCCATCGAACGCGCCAAAGGTCGCCCCAAACCAATCAGCTTTGAGGTTATCATCGAATCTTCCGCCGGCATCGCCCACGTCGAAGAAATCGCAGCCTCCTCGCCCCGTTTGCAGGCTATGAGCCTTGGCGCGGCTGATTTTGCCGCTTCGATGGGGATGCAAACCACCGGCATCGGCGGCACGCAGGAAAACTATTACATGCTGCACGAGGGTGCGAAACACTGGTCCGATCCATGGCACTGGGCACAGGCCGCCATCGTTGCCGCATGCCGCACCCATGGCGTGCTGCCAGTCGACGGGCCCTTCGGTGATTTCAGCGATGACGAGGGGTACATTGCGCAGGCCAAACGCTCGGCCACGCTGGGCATGGTGGGCAAATGGGCCATCCATCCCAAGCAGATCGCGCTGGCCAATCAGGTGTTCACCCCCTCGGAAGAAGCCGTGTCAGAGGCCCGCGAAATCCTCGCCGCGATGGAGCAAGCCAAAGCCAATGGCGAAGGTGCGACGGTTTACAAAGGACGTCTGGTCGACATCGCTTCGATCAAGCAGGCCGAGGTGATCGTGGCACAGGCCGAGTTGATCGCGGCCAACGGCTGATGCACAATAAAAAAGGCGCCCGACCCGGCGCCTTTTTCCAACTTTGTTCTGGTATCACCGCCCAAAAACAGCATTCGGCGTCCAGGTGAACCTTTCGCCCTTTTTACCCGACTTCATCATCAGGCAGGATGTTCCAAGCTTTTGGAAATAGATGATCTTGAGCGGGTACCACCCTGCCTTGGGCACTTCGACTTCGGTCCGCTGGTTGGCCTCACAACCCTGAATACCCGTGACATAGCCTATATTTTGGCCTCCGACGAATGCTTCTATCCCGTCATTCGACCAGGTTTCCAACTCGTAAACCCCAGGCGAGTCGAACCGCATATATCCCGTAATCTCGGCAGCAACATTGTAAGCGCCGTCGAATGTCATGACATTGTCACCCTGACTGGTGTCCCTGTAATCCAGTCCCTGCAGCGGTTGCCCAGGCTGCGCTTTGGACAGCATGCTTTTTGCCTGACTCAGATCGCGGATCTTCTTGTGTTGATTGCCTGTGCCAATGTACTTCACATTCAGCCCCGCCTTCGGAGAAGGCTGCGGGTTGGCAGGTTGCAGTTTCAGCGGGGCAGACAAGGCGGCCCCGGCAACCACTGACAAGGCAACTGCGGCCGCCACTGTTCGAACGCGTTTCATCGTAATCTCCCTGTTTGCGTGCCGTTCTGGCTGGGCGTATCCCAAGGCAACGTCATTTCCATGACTTTAGGCTGTGAGTTTTCGCCCTGCAAGAGAGTGTGCCTTCACAATTCAAGGCGTCACGCCCGCAAATTCTTGGGTGAATCCATAACCACATAGGATGTGATCGATGTGACATGCGGCAAGGTCCCCAACACCTCGGTATGGAAGGTCTTGTAAGACGGCAGGTCTGCACATTCGACCCGCAGCAGGTATTCGATTGTTCCCGTGATGTTGTGGCATTCGACAACTTCCGGGGCTAGTTGGAGCGCGCGTTCAAACCCCTCCTGCGCGGCCTTTGTATGCTCGCCCAGCCCTACACCAATATAAGCGACAAAGCCGATACCCATCGCCGCCGGGTCCAGAACTGCGCGATAGCCTGTGATCACCCCGGCCCTTTCAAGCTCTTGCACGCGGCGCAGGCAGGCCGAAGGGGAAAGGCCCACACGCTCAGCCAGATCCAGATTGCTGATCCGTCCGTCACGGGTCAGCTCCTGCAATATCTGGCGGTTTATTCTGTCATTTTTCATCATTGATTGCACAACTACAGGAAACACGCACAAAAAAGCAATTTCATTTGCCGCAGAGCGGACAATACTTCGCGCCATGACTTATGACATCCTGATGGCCCTGATCGCCTTTGCCTTCGTAACCTCGATCACGCCGGGGCCGAACAACCTGATGCTGATGGCTTCGGGGGCAAATTTCGGCTTTCGACGTTCGATTCCGCATATGCTGGGCATTGGGCTTGGCTTTACCTTCATGGTGCTGCTCGTCGGATCTGGTCTGGTGCAGGTCTTTGATCGGTATCCCGTCAGCTATTCGGTGCTGAAAATCCTGTCGGTGATTTATCTGCTCTATCTGGCCTGGAAGATTGCACATGCCGCGCCGGCAAGCAGCGCCGAGGTGACCGGAGTGCCGATGACATTCCTGCAAGCCGCTGCGTTTCAATGGGTAAACCCAAAAGCCTGGGCCATGGCCCTGACCGCCACCACGGCCTATACACCGGATCGGACGATGTATGCGATTGCCGTGGTGGCGCTTGTCTTCGGGGCCGTCAACTTACCGTCGGTCAGCACATGGACCGTGCTGGGACAGCAGATGGCACGGTTACTGACCAACCCACGCCGACTGGTTGTTTTCAACTGGACAATGGCTGTGCTGCTTGTGGTTTCGCTCTACCCCGTGCTTTGGCCGGAGTGAGTTTCCCCATAAGTCGATTTCAGCGATTGTTCTGCTGGGCATGTCGGGAATGTGCTGGCAAGAGAAAGAATCTCTTAATCTGATCAACGGCTTTTGACATGAACGATGCCGCTTCAGTGTCATCTAGTTGCATCTGAGGCCAGCCAGCGGCATATAGCTAGGAAATTTCACGCAGATGAGGCGTCATGACCCAGTATCTGGATTTCGAAAAACCGCTGGCCGAGATTGAAGGCAAAGCTGAAGAGCTGCGCGCGCTGGCCCGTGCCAACGAAGAAATGGATGTGGCCGAAGAAGCCGCCGCACTGGATGCCAAAGCCTCCAAGCTGCTGGATGAACTCTATCGCGACCTGACACCCTGGCGGAAGTGCCAGGTGGCGCGTCACCCGGAACGCCCGCATTGCAAGGATTACGTGGACGCTTTGTTCACCGAGTTCACCCCGCTGGCCGGTGACCGGAACTTTGCCGACGATCTCGCCGTTATCGGTGGTCTTGCGCGCTTTAACGATCAGCCGGTGATGGTGATCGGCCACGAAAAGGGCAGCGATACCAAGTCGCGGATCGAACGCAATTTCGGGATGGCCCGACCTGAAGGGTATCGCAAGGCAGTTCGTCTGATGGAGATGGCCGGGCGTTTTGGACTACCTGTCATTACCTTGATCGACACTGCTGGCGCCTATCCGGGCAAAGGAGCAGAGGAACGCGGCCAATCCGAGGCGATTGCCCGGTCGACCGAAATGTGTCTGAAAATCGGCGTGCCGCTGGTTTCGGTCATCATCGGCGAAGGCGGCTCGGGCGGCGCTGTGGCGTTTGCGACCGCAAACCGCGTGGCGATGCTGGAGCATTCGGTCTATTCGGTGATCTCGCCGGAAGGCTGCGCATCGATCCTGTGGAAAGATGCCGAAAAGATGCGTGAAGCGGCCGAGGCGCTGCGTTTGACCGCTCAGGATTTGCACAAGCTGGGCGTATGTGACCGGATCATCCCGGAACCCAAGGGTGGCGCACATCGCGATCGACCGGCAACGGTTGAGTCGGTGCGCGCGGCCATCACCGCCATGTTGACTGAACTGGACGGCAAGGATGGGGCGGCCCTGATAAAAGACCGCCGTCAGAAATTCCTTGATATCGGGTCGAAGGGGCTGGCGGCGTAACCGTCAGCCACCCAAACTGCGCAGCAAAGCAACCGAAGGCTCACCTGTCACGGGCAGACCGTTGGCGCTTTGATAAGCGCTGATGGCTGTGGTGGTGTTGTTTCCGATCACGCCATCTGCGCCTTGCGTGTCATACCCCGCAGATGTCAGGCGGCGCTGCAATTCCTTGCGGTCGTCCAGCGTAAGCCCACTTGCATCCGGCCCGAACGAGGCCTGAAACGGCGCCCCGCCCGCGATCCTGTCCGCCAGATGACCGACGCCGATCGCGTAGCTGTCCGAGTTGTTATAGCGTTTGATTACCTGGAAATTGCGGAACACGGCGATGCGGGGGCCCGGTATTTGCGGCTGCAACACGGCCACCGGAGTACCGGAAACACGCCCCGCCTCGCCCCCCCAGGGCTGCCCCCGCACCCAACCTGCACGCGACAGGTAAGCAGCGGTGGAAGCCAGCGAATCCGTCGGATCATCCGACCAGATGTCGCGCCGCCCGTCGCCGGTGAAATCCACGGCATAGGCTAGATACGAGGTCGGAATGAACTGCGTGTGCCCCATCGCACCGGCCCAACTGCCGGTCATGTTGGCAGGCGTGGTATCGCCGTTCTGAAGGATCTTCATCGCCGCGATCAACTGACTTTCAAAGAACTGCCCACGCCGGCCATCATAAGCAAGCGTCGACAGCGCCGATACAACGGGCACATCACCGCGGCGCGCGCCGTAACGGCTCTCCAGCCCCCAGACGGCCACGACGATTTCCTTATCCACGCCATATTGCGCCTCGATCCGCGACAGGGTGCCGTTATGTTTCCGCAGCATCTGCTGGCCGGTGCTGATCCGTTCGTCCGAGGCCGCGATGGCTAGGTAGTCTTCGAGGCTGCGCTTGAATTCGACCTGATTTCGGTCGCGTTCGATTACGTCGGGCAAATACCCGGCCCCCTGAAAGGCGCGGTCAACGGTTGTCCGGGAGATCCCCTGCGACGCTGCCCTGCCCTTGAAACCGGCAACCCAGGCATCCCACCCGGCATTAGGAACAGCCCGCATCCGGGTTGCAGGCGTGCCGGACGGAGCGGCACCGCCTGTACAGGCGGCCAAAAGCGTTGATCCGAGGCAAATGGAAAAAGTCCGGCGAGTGATCATGGTTTGGGTCTGCTCTTGTTTGTGATTTGCCGCAAGAGTAACCCAGCCGGGTTGCACAGGCCAGAACAGTGACACCTTGGACGGGCGCTTTGACGATGTCGGCAGGAAGCCGCTCAGCTGACCAGCAAACGCAGCCCCTGCGTCACATCCGAGCGCACTGCCAGCCGCAATCCCGGCTCGTCCCCGGCCTTGAGCGCCGCAATGATCAGCTTGTGATAATGTGGCGGCTCTGCGCGCCTGAGACGTCCGTAAAGCGCCCGCATCGTTGGGCCAAGTTGCAGCCAGACGGTTTCAGCAATGGCCAGCATCGCAGGGGCCTGAGCGCGCAGATACAGGGTTCTGTGAAATTCCAGATTCGAGCGGATATAGCCAACCGCATCCCGTTTGGTCACCATCTCGGCAACTGTCATGTTGATGCTCTGCAACCTATCGATCAGGGCCATGTGTGCCCTGGGCAAGGCCCGGCTTGCCAGTTCGACCTCAAGCAAGGCGCGCAAGGCAGCCAGTTCCTCAATCCGGTCATTCGTCAGCTCCGGGGTCGAAACCCGGCCCGATGTGGACAGGAACAATGCCCCTTCTGCGGCCAGGCGGCGGACCGCCTCTCGCGCCGGAGTCATTGAAACACCAAATTCCTTGCCGATGCCCCGCAGCGTCAGGGCCTGCCCCGGTGCCATCTCACCATGCATGATCCGGGATCGCAGCGCCCGGTACACCCGGTCATGTGTTGCGGTCTGGGTTTCGGAAGGGCGCGCGGTCAACATATGCTCATGTGATCACAAAAAGGCGCCACGTCAACTCGGCTCTGTGTCAAATCTGTAGCGATGCAACTCGGCCCCGTTGTCGCGCAACCAACGGCGGGGCGGCTGATACGGGCCAAAGATCTTTTCAACCTGCGCCCAGAAGGCAGGCGAGTGGTTCATCTCGGCAAGATGTGCCACCTCATGCGCCGCGACATAGTGCAACACGTCAGGAGGTGCCAGAATAAGGCGCCACGAAAACATCAACCCGCCATGCGAGCTGCACGACCCCCAACGCGACCGCGTGTCACGCAGGCTGAGTGTCGTGTACGAACGCCCCAGCATTGCTGCATAATCATCACAGGCGCCGGTCAACCGGTCTCGCGCCAGTTCCTTCAGGAACCGGCCCAACCTGCGGGCCTCGGCCCCTGTCGGCACGGCAACCTCATCTGCATTCAGCATAACCCGTCGCCCGGTGGCAGGGACGATTCGGCGTGCTTTCCCCTCGATCGGGATCACTTGCCCAAACTGCACTGAGGCCATATCGGGCCGACCCTGAAGATGCTGCCGGATCCACCCTTCCTTGGTGCGCGCAAAGCTCAAGGCCTCGGATTCCGGCACGCCATTCGGGTAAGTCAACGTGACGCGCCCATCCAGCTGGGAGATTCGCAGGCTGATACGCCGCGCCCGAGCCGATTTGCGCAATCTCAGTGGCACCGGCGGTGTCCCTGGCAATGCGTGCTCTCCCATATCGCGACCTCTCTTGCGCAAAGACTTTGACAGTGCCCTCTGCCTGTGGCAGGTGAGCTGAATCATTTAGACGACTCACCTGATATCAAGGGGATTTGACATGCCCAAGGAAGAATGGGGCGTAAAGCGTGTTTGCCCGACAACTGGTAAGCGGTTTTACGACCTGAACAAAGACCCCATCATCAGCCCCTACACTGGCGAGATTGTGGAGCTTGAAACAGTCAAAAGCCGCATGATCGCGGCGGATGCGGAAGACGCGGCTTCGGTCAAAGCACGTGAAAACACGGCGGATGACGATCTGGTTCTGGACGATGATGACAGCGTCGACGTGGATTTGGATGACGATCTGCTGGACGACGATGATGACGACAGTGATGACGTTTCACTGGACGACATCACCGACATGACGTCAGACGACGACAACTGATCAAGTAAAAGGCGATCCCCTGGGATCGCCTTTTACTTGAGAGGGACAGCCCGGACGGAAATTCGCGTCCAATTCCAATTTTGGACTTGCACTCGCAGCCGCTGTCTCCTAAACGTCCGTCCACCATACCGATGGTACAATGATGGGGCCTTAGCTCAGTTGGGAGAGCGCTTGCATGGCATGCAAGAGGTCAGGGGTTCGACTCCCCTAGGCTCCACCAAAACCTAACAGAACAACTAGATAGCAAGCATTAGAGCGGTGTGACACACAGATGTGACACAAAATGAAGCTGCATGCGTACCTCTCACTGTCTAGACACGGCATATATTACTTCCGTTGGCCCCTGCCCGACACAAGACCAAAACCCCACACTGGACCAAGCACCACACATCGGACAGTGCATTGGGCTATCGCCCACCAGCCCCGGAAACCATCATTCCAATGGATCAGAGGCCGACGATGCACTAACAATCAAACTGGACTAGTCAAATGAGGCTGTTCACTATCAACAGCGGCCTCGTGATCAACAAACATAAACTGGCTAGACTGGTTGTTTGCGAGTGCTTCCTTGCAAAGTAGCTTACTCAAACGCCCCACAACGAGCTTCGCCGATAGCGTCATGGTGAGGTCCATAGCATCCCTCTGCACCATGGCCGTGCCAGTCACCGTGGTGATGCCTGTCCGTGCATGCGGCCATAGCTATAAGTATAGCCAAAAACGCCACCGTTCTCCGGGTTGCTTTTATGCTGTTGCTCTGACCCATTTGCGAAGCACCTTACCAACAATTTGGCAACCTACGCTTTGACACAAGTCAACACTCAACTGCAACGTCGTCCACATCACTGCAGTTAGGGGTTTAGTACGAAGGACCTTCTCATGTTGCTAGCTACGAGGAGGCGGGCCCAAAAAGCTCGAAATTAAGTTGGTCACAATCCATAATTATAAACGTGATGGCGTTGTCATGCTTGGTCTGCTGCAGTAGCGTCCTGAACCATGGTCATCCGACGATACTCAATTGTGCTACTAGTCAGCGTTCTGGTCACCCTGACCGGTTTTGGCACCGTTGTTCATGCGCTATCAGATGGCTGCATCGGCCTTCACTGTGAAAGCCACATGCAATCAACAGAACACGCTTCCGTGGCTAAAAATAGCATCGATAAGTCGTCCCCAAACAGCCACCATGACCCGGACAGTTCAGGAACCGGCGAGTGTAATCCCTCTATCTGCCAAGCCATTGTTTTGCTCGCCCAGAACGGAGAAGCCGCGCAGGATCAACGTGAAATTGATCCAGAGTTTCAGATTGGAACTCAAGCCAAGCCGATTGAACCGGATAACCCATACAAGCCCCCTGACCTTTGAAGCAGCGTAAATCCTTGCGAACATCTGCGACCTGCGCGTGCCGCTGTTCGCAATGAACCGCAGCACTATAAGCTTCCAAAATGTCAGGACCAATCCATGAAAAAAAGCTACTTACTAGTCGGCGTATGCACCGTCGCTGCCGTCGCCGCTTTCATAACCCTTCGGCCCGGTTCAATCGAAGAGACTACGCCGCAGGAGGCACTTGAAGGCGATGCTATGGTCGCAATTCAGATGCCGTCAATTGAGGGCAATGCTGTAATCGGTCAGCGTGTCTTTGATGTCTCCTGCGCTACTTGCCACGGCGTCAACGCGGTCGGAGTAGAAGGCGCAGGACCGCCTCTGATCCACAAGATATACGAGCCCAGCCACCACGCTGACGAAGCCTTTCAGAGGGCGGTTTCACAAGGTGTAAGAAGCCATCATTGGCAGTTTGGTGACATGCCGCCGGTCGAAGGATTGACGCGAGGCGACGTTGCCATGGTGATCGCGTACATTCGTGAAATCCAGCGTGCTAATGGAATAAATTGAGGACAGAACCATGAAGAAGATCATAACGCTCGCAATCATGGCTGCTATTCCCAGCGGGGTACTGGCGCATTCCAAGGCCGAAGAAACGACACCTGCCAACGGGGCTACTGTAACCTCTGTGCCCGCCGAAATTGGCCTCAGCTTCACCAAGGACATCCGGTTGACACGGATTGAGATGGCCCATGAAGAGCAAGCGGCGATACGCTTGGATTTGGGGGACCAAACAAGTTTCCGTCAGGTGTTCACGATCCCATTGCCGGGCAATGGAACCGGCACCTATGTCATCGAGTGGCGTGGTTTAGGTAAAGACGGCCATGCGATGCAGGGCGAATTTTCCTTTTCCGTGGAATGAGCATGCCAGACATTTGGGGAGTTGTCGCAATCCTCGCAAAGCTGGTGCTCTACATCGGCTTTGCTGGGTCCACCGGGCTTGTCGTCGTGAAGTGCCTCTATTCCGAACTAGTCGCGCCGATAAGCCTTGCGATGAAGCGCCAAGCCATGGTCTTGGCGTGGCTTTCCCTCGCAGCAACGGTATTTGGCTTCATGCTCCGAGGAGCCGCCTTAACAGGCGGAGTTGACGGCATGGTCGATCCAGAGATGCTTGGCTTGCTTTGGCAAACATCCGTAGGCGACGTACTTGTTTATCGCCTTGCAGGCGCAGTGTTGATCCTTGTGGGACTGTCTGTTCCTCGCTTTGGCCTATGGATCGCGCTGTTGGGTGGCGCATTGGCCATGTGGTCCTTTGCACAGATCGGACATGTGCCGGAACTGGAGAGTTTTGGTGTCCAACTCTTGCTCCTGTTGCATCTTCTATGTGTAGCCTTTTGGGTGGGTATCTTTAGCCCGCTGCGGGGTATGGCTCTCATGCCTGAACACCTGACAGATGCTGCTGAACTAGGGCACAGGTTCGGACAAGCTGCTGCACTGATTGTGCCAACGCTGGTCGCGGCGGGTCTCTGGATGGCTTGGTTGTTTGTTGGCAATCTCCAAGGGCTCTTGTTCACTAGCTACGGTCAGACTCTGTTGCTCAAAGTGTTCCTTGTGGCGCTGTTGTTGATCCTCGCCGCTGCCAACAAGCTCCGATTTGTTCCGGCCTTACAAAGCGGAGAGGCTAAAGCAGCGCAACGCCTCGCCCGATCTATCGAGGTTGAGGCAATAGTCGTATTTGCGGTTCTGGCGACAACGGCGACACTCACCAGCGTACTAACGCTTCCGAGTTAAGGTAGGTAGAGATGAACAAACACCTGTATGCACTCGCTATATGCAGTATTGGTACTAGCGTCGCTGCAGATCATGAGTTGTTAGACCGGGACCTCGCGAATGGGCAAAAACTCTACGCAGAGTACTGTGCCTCGTGCCATGGAGTTAATCTGGAAGGCCAACCCGACTGGCAGACACCCGGCGATGACGGAGTGTTACCCGCCCCACCACATGACGTGACAGGGCACACATGGCACCATGATAACCAGCTACTGTTCGAGTATACCAAACTAGGTGGGGCAGACGCATTGGCAGCACGCGGTATTAAAGACTTCAACAGCGGCATGCCGGGCTTTGAGGGCACCCTGACTAACGACGACATATGGGACGTGCTGGCTTACATACGCTCCACTTGGCCTGACGATGTTCAGCAAATGCAGGCTAGTCGCAACCTTCCTCATCAGTAAAGGGCAGTAGTCTGGTGTCGGTTTGGGTATACACAGTTCAACGTAGCAGGTTGAGTGCTTCTAAGTGTGACACTAAGGTGAGACACTCTGTAAACCAGCACACTACAATAGTGTTTACTATCAGGGCATTAGGCGTTCGGCAGCGTTTCCCCCAGGCTCCGCCAAAACCTAACAATACAACCAGTTAGCAAGCAATAGAGCGGCGTGACACACAAGTGTGACGCAAAATGAAGCTGCATGCGTATCTCTCACTGTCCCGACACGGCATCTACTACTTTCGTTGGCCCCTACCCGACGCGGCACCAAAACACCGCACCAGACTAAACACCCCGCGTAGAACCTTCGTGTTTCATTGCGTACTAGATGCCCTAATGAGACTGGTACTCTGGCACGGCGTCTTGCAGTGTGCGGTGACACAATAACAAGGCACATAGAAGCATCGGGCACGAACCACGGCGAACTCCGCACAAAGGTGCATGAGCACTTCACTTCCTACATTGGCATCCAAACCCGTTGGAATGACCCTGACTTCTTTTTGTGACAATCAGCGCAGATACGCAGATCAGTTGCCGAAAGCGCCTGTTCCTGCTGATCCGCCACGTGGCGAACGCGGATGCGCTTGGGCAAGCGAGCCTGTCTGCTGGGCCGCGCTACACCCATTCCGACTTCACTCAGCGCCGTGTAATTGTCATATCAAAGAAAAATGCAGCATCAAACCGACCCTGATTGGAATGCACGGTTTTGCCACTGGTAAATTCCTTCGAAAAACTCTGAGTGACCGAGAATGGTACAACTCGGGTTTTTCCAAACAGGTATCCCACGTTTCCTGAGATCCGCAGTTTTCCGTTGTCAGACAGCGATGCGCGAAACTTTTGCGGACGCGACGCACCGGTTCCAGTATTGTCTTGAGCACTAATAAGTTGAAACCCGGCGGCCGATTTGCGGTACACCACTCGCAGCATTGTTTTAGGCTTTTCGTTGGCAAGTTCGCCGCCATTGTAACGTGGGTCCGGTCGTCTTTTGAATTCGATGACATAGTCACCATAGAAGGCGGTTTGGGCGTTCTCGTTTGGGGGCGACTTGGGTACGGCCACCAGTATCTGAGGGTCTGCTTGTTGGTCGCTTTGCGCGGATGGTTCTGGTTTTGCTACATTTTTCAGAAAGGCGTAGCTTTGTGCTGTGAGGTATCCGGTTCTTTCTGCGCCATTTTGCCTCTGAAACTCTTTCAGAGCTTCACGGGACCGAGGCCCGAAGATCCCATCCACTGATCCAACTGAAAACCCAAGCGCGTTCAGGCCGCGTTGAATGCTCCGGTATTCGTTTCGGTTCAGATTCAGACTGGCCTCGATGTCCGAATTCGAGCGTGGCAACGGTGCAGGCGCGTCTAGGCGGCTTTCGGTTCCAGGGGGTGAAATCGTCGTTTTCGGCGTGACGAGTGTGGCAATCTTCCGATTTGTGTGTCCAACCACATCCGTAACCTGTTGAGAATATTGCCCCGCGCGGGTGTCTGGATACAGCTGCGCGATCAGCTTTAAAGCGCCCTGCTTCGCGCTTTCGTCTTCCAGCTGCATGGCCTCGCCCAGAACACGTTGCGCCGACCGCTCGCGCTCATCGACAGGGCGAACGACATTGGCAGCATCTGCAGTGGCATCGTCACTATTGATTGGCTCTTTGAGTGCTGCTGGGACAAGGAAAATGTCATGACCGGGCAGAGACCCATAGGTGAATGGCTCCTGATACCCATCTGTAAGTTCGTAAACTGTATCCCGCACCTTCCGGAACATCTTCCCAAGCTCCAACCCGGGTACCTCGATATGTTCAAGAAAGGCCTCTGCATACGGGCTGTTGCGACCGTCACCATCCAGCGCCAAAGTCCCGCCTCGCGCTGAATACCCGACAAGAACCCCACTGGGATCGATGCGGCCTAACCCTTGACCAATTGATCGGGTTGCAGTGGTTCGAACCATATCGCTCACGAACGGGTTGTTCCGACACGCATCCACTATGACCAGCTTCAAGCCTTTCGCGGTCGAAACGGCGTTGAGCACCGTATCCAGACGGATTGCCTCGAATTCTACGTCCTTGTCACTCCTGAGTTCGGCATTGGTCGGTATCAGGTAGTTTGTGTTGTCGATTTCGATCCCGTGACCTGCAAAATAGACTAATACCATATCCGCATCGACTACATCCTCAGAGAAGTCTCTTAAGGTCAGGCGCATTTCGCGGTAGTCGAGGTTTTGTTTTGCTGTGACATGAAAGCCGATCCTCTTGAGGGCGGCAGAAATATCCTGGGCGTCATTGGCTGAGTTTGGGATGTTTGACACATGCTCATATCGTGCATTTCCAATTACCAAAGCCACACGTTTTGCATGAGGCGTTTCCGCAAGTGCTGCGTTCAGTCCGAACATCAAAACGAAGCTCAGATATATCCACGATCCAAAGAAGCATTGGTGCAATTGGCGCGTTAACATGGCAAAATCGTCCACTGAAACCGGACCTAATATAGCATAAATGGAGTTTATGGGCGACGTTGTTGTCAAACCAACTGCTTCACTTGGGCCTTGTGTGACGTCAGCACCCACCGGACAGATTTAGGGGTTTGAGCAACGGAGGATTTCTGGTTCTCCGCAATATCACCCGCACGATCGCGGCTTACTAACGCACGCTTGTCACGCCCGATACGCCCTATGATCGCTTTGTGAAAGGCGAGGATGCGGCGCTGTTACAAGCAGATTTGCGCGGCCTCGTGCTTTTCGACAAGATCGGCTGCCGAAACTGCCATATCGATGCCGCGCTCTCCACAGCGGGCACTGAAAAGCCACTTGGGACTTACCGAATATTCCCGGTGTTTCGGGACGGCAATCCCTATCTGGTAAAATACGATCTGCTTCTTGAGGAGCGTCCCGTCCGGTTTCGCGTGCCCTGCCTGCGCAATGTCGCGCTGACCGCGCCCTATTTCCACAATGGCTCGGTAAGCGATCTGGAAGAGGCGATCAGAGTTATGGCCGTTTCTCAGTTGGGACGCACCCTGAGCGATGATCCTTTGGCAGACATCCACATTGTGGCCGCGAGCGCTGAAGACACAGTTCCAGGGCGGAACACGGACATGCTCATCAATCGCGCAGTGAGCCGACAAGAGGTGTCTGATATTGGCGAATTCCTGCGGTCACTCACGGTGGCCACGCTTCCCGATTAGGTTTTTTGCATAAAGAAGACCCGTAAAGGGGCATTGGATCGATCAATCGACTTTGCCGGTTTCGATTTTGTTGGGGATCGCGATGCCCACCGCTCAGGTTAAACGACATGTGGGCTACATTCTTGGAGTACGCTCCGAGACGATATTCTCGATCGCATCGGCAAGGTGGACGTCGGCAATCGCAAGATCACCACGTTCAACGCGCAGCCTGTGCGCTTCGGCCAGAACGTCACCATGAGTCGCACCTTCAGGCGGCTCAAAGCGGTAACTCGCAAGCTCGATCCTCAAACCCAACGGATCGTGGAAATAGATCGAGTTCATGAAGCCCCGGTCTTTGATTGGCGTGTGCTTGATACCCCTCTCGTCAAGCCGTTCCTCGACCTGCATGAGAACCGAGCGTGACACCGCGAAGGCCAGATGATGAACCGCGCCAACCTGATCCCTGAGCAAACTGCCGGACGGTTTTCGATCTTCATTGGTGAACACCGTGATCGTCTGGCCGTTACCAGCGGCAAAGTACAAGTGACCCTGTGAATGATCGTCCAGGTTTGGTTGATCGAAGATAAGCGAAAACCCGAGAAGACCCTCCCAGAAGTCTATTGACGTTTGCCGGTCTGCACCAGTCAGGGTGATGTGGTGAATGCCCTGTGCCTGCAATTTGCGCATGTTGAGTTTCCTCCCGTTTGATGAGTTCTCACCTCGCCCGGCTAGTTGAAGGTGAGAAGAAAACAAGCGCCTTGATTGCTTGGTACAACACTGAGTTGCCCACCAATTGCTTCCATGGTCGCTTTGACAATATTCAGGCCCATACCTGTGCCACCGGCCTCTCTTTTTGTCGTAAAGAAGGGCTGCAAAACCTTGTCCTTGTTCCCTTCACTGATACCGGCGCCATTATCCGCAATTTTTAGACTGATGACACCGTCGTTCTGATAGGCTGTCAGCACGGCATTCTGCGCGCCGTGTTGCTGAGCATTCTCGAGCATATGTGTCAGTATTATGTGCAGGGTGGGTGCCGCGACGGGCAAGGGCAAGTTATCGTTTTCAGCCTTGATGGCAAGCGCCGGGAACGTCTGAACGACCTGATCAATGATGTCGTTCAGACAGCATGTACCGTTGATGGCACTCTGATCGGCCAGGCTGAAGGCGCGCATGTTGGCCAGCAGATCCTCCATCCGCTTTCCGCCCTTTTCTACAGTGTCCAGCAGGCGGTGTTTCTGCGCAGGTGGCAAATCGTCGTCGCGCAGCAGCTCTGCCGCGCCTTTCAGGGCGGTGAGGGGTGACTTCAGCTCGTGGGTGACATGGGCGGTGTACGTTTTCAATCCGTCCTGCTTGTCCTGCAAGCGTTCCGTCAGCGATTGAAAACTGTGGCTCAGATCCGCGATTTCCCGCGTGCCAAGCTGGTCTGGTGGTTCCCATGCCTGACCACCGTGGCCCGCCATCTGGCTGCGCTGGATCAACAGGTGGATCGGCCGAGTGATGAACCGCCAGAATACGTACCCGATAAGCGCCGTGGACAAAGCGACAAATGCCGCGGCCTTGGCAAGGTTGAAACGTTCGCCGTACAGAAAGCGGAAAATATGGTTCGGGGTGCGGCTCAGGTAAACCGCCCCAATCAAGGTCTGATCCACGTACACTGGCATCGCCACGAAAACGCGCACGCGGGCACCGCGGCTGAGGGTATAAAGCGCAGGCGTTGCGTCCTCGCGCACGCGGGTGCGCGCGACCGAGACGGTTTTCCCTGAAAGGGCCTCGCGAACCTCGTCAACATGGCCCAGCTTCTGCCCGATTTCCGCGGTTCCGGCAAACACGTTCCCATCGACATCCAGCATCCGGTAACCCGCAAGGGTTTGCGCTTGGGCGGCGTTGGCGATGCGGCTTAGCGGGGCGGCGATGGCCTGATAAACCGAACCGGGTCGGACGGTTGCGGGCCGCGCGTCCGGGCGCGGTGGCAGAACCGTTTCGCGATTGACCGACAGTGATGGGAACACCGCGTGCTCGGTTGAGATTGCACTCGGGCGGGGCGGCTTGATCCCGGCTGCATCTGCATAAAGCTCGGCATACGCCGCTGACATAACCGCAGCCTGTGTCAGCAGGCTTTCTTCGGTCTGTTGCACCAGTTGACTATCATAAAAGCGGAACAGGACCAGCCCGGCAAAGGGCAAGCACAGGACAATGCCCAGCACCAGCAGAACGATGGTCCACAATCTGGGGCGCCATTTACGGTTCAGCCGGGCGTGCATGCACCCATCCTGAGGCCGACACCGTGAATGGTCACGATCCCCTCGGCACAGCCGGCCTGGGCAAGTTTGGCACGGACATTGCGTATATGGCTGTCAATGGTGCGGTCCGAGACGTGGATGTTATAGCCGTAAAGCGCATCAATCAGCTGCGCCCTGGACAGAACGCGGTCGGGACGGGCCATCAGAGTTGCCAGCAGCCGAAATTCCGATCCGGTCAGCTTCACAGGGGTTGAAGCGAACCTGCACAGGTGCCGCTCTGCATCCAGGTGCAGGCTGCCTTGCGACAACACCGGGTCGGGCTGGGCAGGTGTCGGCGCGCTGCGTTTCAGGATGGCCTTGATCCGGGCCACCAATTCGCGTGGGGAAAAGGGTTTCGTCAGATAATCATCGGCGCCCAGCTCCAGCCCAACGATACGGTCGACCTCGTCATCGCGGGCGGTCAGGAACAGGATCGGCACGTCCGAGGATTTGCGGATGTCCCTGCATACTTCCAGACCATCCTTTTCGGGCAGCCCGATATCCAACACGATCAGGTCGGGGCTTTCCTGGCGGTTTGTATCAAGCGCGGTCAGGCCGTCACTGGCCAGAAGTGGCGCATAGCCTGCCTTTTCAATCGCGAACCTTGTTACCTCAAGGATATCCGGATCATCGTCGACAACAAGAATGCGTGCAGGCATCAAATGGGGTCCTTCAACTCTGCTGCCGATAATAGGCTTGGATCCGCCATCTCCGAAAGCCCCATTCGCGCCAGTTGGTGATTGCATCCTTTTTCAGGTCATATTGCATCCACGCGTCACAGACCTGCTGTCCGGTTCTGGTTTCATGATCGCGTATGGCTGGGTAAGCATCAGCACCAAGGCTGCATATGTAACCGGTATCCTGTTTCGTCAGAGCGCTGCCGTGGCTCAGATTGTAGCCGGCTAAGACTGATGCAAAATTCACAAAGTTGCAGGTATACAAGACCACCAGAAGCGCTGCAAAACAACGCCGCAGTAGCCAGGTTGTACCGAAGCCGCGATGGATTTGCACCACGGTCAGCAGCAAACCGGTGAGAACCAGCGCCATCCATATGAAGGCGGCCACCCGCAAATAGGTAAGCGCATAGGCGTCGACGTAATGATGCAGCCGGATAGCAGCTGTCAGCACCAGGAACATGTTCTGCGCCAACCACATGTAGATCAGAAAGCGCAACGTCCGGTCCGCGCCGATCATGCTGTGAGTGACCAGAGTGAATACGCCCGCCAAAAGGGCCGTCACCACCAGCGGATAAGCGCCCCGGTGGGCATAAGCGGCATAGCTCATCCCCTGAGGCAGGGATACACCGCCGGTCAGGATACCGAGGTCCATCACGGTTTGCACAAGGAACATCAGGTTGAACAGCAACAGCGAATTGCGCACCGAGATTGGATTGATCAGAAATGCGGCCCGGCTTGGGCCCGTCTTCGGCATGGCGGCGGGGCGGGCAATGCCACCCAGCGACGGATCGCTGAGGTTAAGGAACGGCCACAGCAGCGAGGCCATTACACTCCAGAACAGAAGTCGCAGCCAGTAGTACCCTTCGAACAGAAGACTTGGGTCCAGCTCGGCCAGAAGGTCTTCCAGCACTGGATTGGCGGCGGCCAGCAAAGCAAGGAAGACCGCGCCCAATAGCAACGGCAAGGCCAGCGAGGCTGCGTGGCGGCGGCTGTCGGACCCAAGATCGGCGGCCACAGCGGTGCGACATGTGTCGCGTAGCAAAAGCGTCGCGCCGATGGAAGGCAGGCGCAGGGCGGTGCGCAGCAGCAGACGTTCATTTACGGTCTGACCGAAGAGCGCCCAGGTCGCCAGACTGACCAAACCAGCAAGGCTGAACAATAAAGATAGAAGCTGCAAATCGATGACTACCGGAAGGTTGGTGATCAAGGCAAATGCGGCGGCTATGAGCCACTCCTTTGCAGTCGCACGCCGGGGTTTCATCGCCATGATCGCGGCGGACAAAACCAGCATGAAGACCGTGACTGAAATGCCTAGCGGCTGTTCCCAAAACAACCAATCAGCAAGCGCAACCAGCGATGCAAGAAGCGGGATTGCATGGCGCATTTTCAGCGTGGACATCAGAGAACCACCCTGCTGTCGTCTATTGCCTCCCCATCGGGGGGCTTTGTCCATCTTTCCCAGCCACCACGCGTCCAGCACGATGCTGTCCGGTACGCCGCGAATTGTCAGTTCCTGCCTCATGTCCTGTCTCCTGCTTGCAGGTTTGTGTTCCCGGCAGATTGCCTGTGGCGCTTGCATCTTTGGCGCGACGTATCCGCAGCCTTCATGGGGCTTTCGTGCAGAAAATGTGCAGAGGCGGTGAAAGGCTTTACCAACCACGATTTCCGAGCTGCAACTCGCGCTGCGCAGTAAATGCGACGCGTCCAGACATTGAACTGCAAGCAAAAGCGCAGTGTGACACAGTTGAACCTTCCCCTGAGAAGCGGTTCGCCGTTATGGCTGAGGAAACGGAGGATCGAACATGGCTAACCCTCTCTATGATGATCTGTTTGGCATTCACGCCGGCAAAGGTACGGCTTTCCTGCACCTGACAGACGGGACGACCATCACCTATCGAAACTTTCTGAGCACAGCCGCCCGGATCGCCCATGTGGCCACGCAACTGGGTCTAAAACCCGGGGACCGCGTTGCGGCTCAGGTCGATAAATCGCCTGAGGCGCTGGCGCTTTACGCGGCATGTGCGCAGGCCGGTCTGGTTTTCCTGCCGCTGAACACCGCCTATACCGTGGACGAACTGACGTATTTCATCGAAAACAGCGGCGCGTCACTTGTTGTCTGTGATGGCCGAAGCAAAGACCAACTGACCCCGATTGCCGCGCGTTTTGGGGGCAGGGTCGAAACGCTAAATGCGGATGGCTCGGGCTCGCTGATGGACCTGGCGGCAGCAATGCCAGACAGCTTTGCGACCGTGGATCGGGACGGTGAGGATCTGGCGGCGTTTCTTTACACGTCGGGCACCACCGGACGTTCAAAGGGGGCGATGCTGACCCAGAACAACCTGCTGTCCAATGCGCGGACACTGGTCGAAGAGTGGCGGTTTGCGTCCGAAGACGTTCTGTTGCACGCGTTGCCTATCTTTCACACACATGGTCTGTTTGTGGCCACCAATATCATTCTGGCGGTTGGCGGAAGCATGATCTGGCTGCCAAAATTCGACCCTGATCAGATCATTGACAGGATGCCCGGAGCCACGTCGATGATGGGCGTGCCAACCTTCTACACGCGCCTGCTGGCAGACGCGCGTTTTACCAGGGGGCTGACCGAACATATGCGCCTGTTCGTATCGGGCTCAGCCCCTCTGCTGGCGGATACCCATGCACAATTCCAAGAGCGTACCGGTCATCGTATCCTAGAACGCTATGGCATGACCGAAACCAATATGAACACCTCGAACCCCTATGACGGCGAACGTCGCGCGGGCACGGTCGGGTTTCCCTTGCCGGGGGTGGAACTAAAGATATGCGATGCAGACGGTAACCCTTTGCCGCAGGGTGAAATCGGCGAGATCGAAGTGCGTGGTCCGAACGTATTCAAGGGATATTGGCAGATGCCGGAAAAGACGGCTGCCGAGCTGCGTGAAAACGGGTTCTTCATCACCGGTGATCTGGGACGGGTCGACGAAGATGGGTATGTCCATATCGTCGGGCGCAACAAGGACCTGATCATCTCGGGTGGCTACAATATCTACCCCAAGGAAATTGAGCTGGTTCTGGACAGCCAGCCCGGTGTTCTGGAGAGCGCAGTGATCGGCGTGCCGCATCCCGACTTCGGTGAAACCGTGCTGGGCCTGATTGTTGCCGAACCTGGGCAATCTCCGGATCTCGACGCGTTGATGGATACAGTGCGCGACAGCCTGGCGCGGTTCAAACATCCCCGCACGCTTATTCAACTGGATGAATTGCCCCGCAATACAATGGGAAAAGTCCAAAAGAACATCTTGCGCGACCAGTTCAGGGACATGTTCAAAGCCGGGTCACAAGGCACATAATGGCAGAGCCTAGATAAGCGTCGGAAACTTGATATAGTCCTCAAAACCAATGGGGATAGAAGAATATGAACAATCGTTTGCGCAAGATCACCATCGTAGGTGGCGGCACGGCAGGCTGGATGACCGCGTTGATCCTGGACATGGTGTTTTCACGCACTTCATCAACAGCGGACCGGCCACATATCTGCCTGATCGAAAGCCCTAATATTTCGACCGTGGGTGTGGGTGAGGCTACGGTGCCGCGCATGCCGGTCACGCTCCGTCAGGCGGGCATTTCCGAACGGGATTTTTTTCGCGAGACGAACGCGTCCTTCAAACTGGGCGTGAAGTTCTGCAACTGGAACAAGGACCCCAAAGGAAAACGCATCGATTACGTGAACCCCTTTGCCCATGGCCAGATGCTGGAAGGGTTGGACGCCGCCGAGTATTTCCTGCGCTTTGGCAATGGAGAGCGGGACTTTACACAGTCCATTTCGCCCCACGATCATCTGGGCCGTCTGTGCAAAGGCGCGCGGCAGCTGGGTCAGCCCGAGTTTGAACAGCGTTTTGGCTATGCCTATCATCTGGATGCCGTGAAGTTTGCGGGCATGCTTACCACGGTCTGCACCAAGCGCGGCGTCGAGCATATCCAGGACGAGGTACAGAAAGTCGAGCTGGATGAACAGGGCAACGTCAGCCATCTGATGCTGGAGCGGGCAGGACGTCATGACATCGAAATGGTCATCGATTGCACCGGGTTCCGCGGCCTGATCATCAATCAGGCGCTGGGCGAGCCGTTCTTGGATTATTCGGACTATTTGCCCAATGATCGCGCCATGGCGTTGCAGGTTGAACACCGCAATCCTAACAAGATCGAAAGCCTCACGCGGTCGACCGCGCTGGGCGCGGGGTGGACGTGGCGGGTACCGCTCTACAATCGTGTGGGTACGGGCTATGTGTTCTCCTCGGCGCATCGAACGGATGATCAGGCGGCAGACGAATATCTTGAATGGCTGGGTGACAGCGGTAAGGGTTTGACGCCGCGGATTATCCCGATGCGCGTCGGGCGCGTGCGCAATGCCTGGGTCAAGAATTGTGTGGCAATCGGTCTGTCCGGCGGGTTTATCGAGCCGTTGGAAAGTACCGCGATCCACATGATTGACCACGCAGTACGCTGGTTTGCAGAACACTTGCCGACGCGCGACGTCGCCCCGTCGCTGCGGGCAAGATACAACCGGCAGATGGATAAGCTTTATAACGAGGTTCTGGAATTCATCTGCCTGCATTACCGATTGGGTAACCGAAAGGATGACCCGTATTGGATCGACGCGCGAACAGAGATGAAGATACCGGATCGGCTGGCCGAGAATCTGGAATTGTGGCAGCACCGTCTGCCGATGGATCACGATGTGGAATTTGCCACGCTGTTTGATCATCGCGTGTACCAGACGGTTCTGTTGGGCAAACAGGTCTATGATACGGGTTACGGTACCGGCATCCGAGATCGTTTGCGGCCGTTGAAGAAGGTGATCTGGTTCCAGGGCATGCAGCGTGCGAAAGAGGATCTTGCGCAGATCGTCAAAGTGATGCCGGATCATAAAACGCTGCTGCGCGATATCCGGGGTGAGCTGGAAAAACCGGTCTTTGGAATGGCGAACGTGGCGAAACCGACGGTTGCGATGCCGGGCACGAATCCCGCACCTGTTACGATCCAGAACATGCCGAACTTTGCTGAAATCCAAAGCGGCGCGAAGGATTTGCAACTGTTCTAGCGGTTCTCTGCCCTTACGAAGGAAATTTGATAAACTGAAGGGCGAGGCATTCAGCCCCGGCCTTCAGGGCGGTTTAACGCCAGCTCATACCCCGGTCAGACAAGTGTCTTTGAACCCGACCCGGATAATCAGAAACAATGGCATCCACACGCAGGTCGATCATCTTGGCAATGTCTACAGGGTCATTGACCGTCCAAACCGCAACGCAAAGGCCCAAATCCTTGGCCAGTTCGACGTTTTCGGCAGTTACATCTGCATAATACGGGCACCACAGTGAGCCGCCCGCTTGCTTGACCAATAGCGGAATTTCGCCTTTGCGGCCTCGAAAATCCGGGCAGACTGCTTTTGAAGAATCCTCCCCTACATCCTCGGCGTTTTCGGGAAGTTGGGTCAGATAAGAAGATGGCATATCAGGCGCTTGCCGCTGACATTCTTCCAACAGATTCCAGTCGAAACTGTGCAGCACGGCGCGCGACGACAGGGCCCTGGAACGGACCTCTTGCAGGACAAGGCGGACAAACTTCTCTCTGTAGCGCGCGTCATGAGCCAAATCGGGGTCCGACTTCAGCTCGAGCATCAGACAGGCATCGCTATGTTGGGGGTCACTCACTAGATCCAGCAGGTCAAGCAGCCTTGGAACGCGAACGCCATCCATTTGTGCCTGATCAGGAAAACGCCGACCATAGGCAGAATTCCCATCCAACCGCCCAACATCGAACTTCTGAATCTGCTCGAACGTCAGGGTTGAAACCTTCGGCTCTTCCCCGGTCAGAAACTGGCCGTCAACATCGCGAAAACTGGGGGCGTGCAGCCGGTGATTATGGGTTATGACAGGGATGTCGTCAGCCGTGAGGACAACATCAAACTCCAGAAGCGGCACGCCAATGGAGAGCGGAAAGTCGAAGCCAATCATGCTGTTTTCAGGCAACACACCTCGCGCACCCCGGTGGCCTACGATGCGGATCAGGTTGTCGCCCCCCCGGAAAGCCTCGACCTGAGGGAATGCCATCAGCCTTCCAGCCTTTCACCGGTAGATCGGTCAAACAGATGCAAATGGTTTGAGGACACAGAAAACCGCATGTTCGGATGTCGGCCTTCAATCGGATGCACACCCGGAAGGCTGATCGTGATCGGATCGCCCGAGCCGGACAGTTGACCGTGCAACAGCGTGTTTGCCCCCAATGGCTCTGCCATCTGAATCATGGCCTCAATCGGGCCATTGTCATCCAGCAATAGATGCTCGGGTCGTACCCCCAGTTTAAAGGCAGTATCAGGGCCCGGCGACGAACCAACCGCGACCTCACCAATCATGGCGGTTCCGTTTTCGCGTCGGGCTTCAAAGACATTCATCGCGGGGCTGCCGATGAACTGCGCCGCAAACAGGGTTCTTGGTGTTTCGTATACCTCTAGCGGTGTGCCAACCTGTTCGGCGATACCGCCGTTCATGACGATCATCCTGTCGGCCATTGTCATGGCTTCAACCTGATCGTGTGTTACATAAAGCGACGTGATCCCCAGTTTTTCCTGGAGCTCACGAATCTCAAGCCGCATCTGCACGCGAAGCTTGGCGTCCAGGTTCGAAAGAGGCTCGTCAAACAGGAAGACCGCAGGTTCACGGACAATCGCGCGACCCATAGCCACCCTCTGACGTTGGCCGCCTGACAATTGTCTGGGTTTGCGGTCCAGCAATGGTTCAAGCTGCAATAGCCTGGCCGCCTCGGTCACTTTTTGATCGATCTGGGCCTTGGGCAACCCTGCAATCTTCAGGCCATAGCCCATGTTCTGCCGGACCGACATATGCGGGTAGAGCGCATAGTTCTGGAACACCATGGCAATGTCGCGATCCATCGGCTCTTTTTCGTTGGCCCGTTCCTCACCAATCCGGATTTCACCCGAGGTCACGGTCTCAAGCCCTGCCACCATCCGCAGCAGCGTGGATTTCCCACAACCCGAAGGGCCGACGATGACAATGAACTCGCCATCTTCGATTTGGATGTCGATGCCATGTATGACATCTGTCGGGCCAAAGCTCTTTTTGACATTCTCCAGAGTTACTGTTGCCATTTCTTATTTCTCGCTATCGACAAGGCCGCGGACAAAAAGCTTTTGCATTGACACCACCACGATGACTGGCGGGATCATTGCCAGAATGGAGGTCGCCATGATGACCGGCCAATCTGCCACATCATCGCCAGACGGGAACATCTGCTTGATGCCCATCACAATGGTGTTCATTTCAGGGTCGGTGGTGATAAGCAGCGGCCACAGATACTGGTTCCACCCATAGATAAACAGGATGACGAACAGTGCCGCAATGTTTGTCCGGCTCATCGGAACGACGATGTCGATGAAAAACCGCATTGGCCGGGCACCATCCACACGCGCAGCTTCGGCCAGCTCGTCCGGAATTGTCAGAAAGAACTGACGGAACAGGAAGGTCGCCGTGGCCGAGGCGATCAGGGGAAAGATCAGCCCGTAGTAGCTATTGAGCATTCCGAACCCGGCCACGACCTCAAATGTCGGTACGATCCGCACTTCGACCGGCAGCATAAGGGTCAGAAAGATCAGCCAAAAGAACGTTGTTCGACCGGGAAAACGAAAATAGACGATTGCAAATGCCGACAGCAGTGAAATGACGATCTTGCCCACTGCAATCCCGATGGCCATCACAAGGCTGTTGAACAGCATCGTTGCGACGGGGACATTCACGCCGGAAAACAGGGCTGCCTTGTAGTTCTCCCAGAACTGATCACCCGGCAAAAGCGGCATGGGTGGTGATACAACTTCCGGCTGGGTAACGGTTGAGGCGACAAACGCCAGCCAGATCGGAAAGAAGATGACCAGAACGCCAAGGATCATCAGGGCATGCGTCAGCCAGATACCCGCTCCGCGCTTTTCGACCATTCCGTGCTGCTGGGCTGCCATCAGTAATGCACCCTCTTTTCCACGTATTTGAACTGAATGACGGTCAGCAGGCCGACGACAATTAGCAAAATGACCGATTGCGCCGAAGACGAGCCCAGATCCTGACCGACGAACCCGTCTGAAAAGACCTTGTAGACCAGTATGGTCGTGGCCTGCTGCGGCCCGCCGCCGGTGATTGTGTGGATTACGCCAAAAGTTTCAAAGAACGCGTAAACCACATTCACAACAAGCAGGAAGAACGCTGTAGGTGACAGCAACGGCAGGACAATCGTGAAAAACCTGCGCCAGAATCGTGCGCCATCGATCGCGGCGGCCTCGATGACCGACCTCGGAACCGACTGGAGTGCGGCGAAGAAGAACAAAAAGTTATAACTGATGCGCCCCCAGGCCGAAGCGACAACCACAAGCCCCATCGCTTCGGTGCCATTCAAGACGTGGTTCCAGTCATAGCCCAGCTGTCCAAGATACCACGACACGACACCGACGCGCGTGTTGAACATGAACAGCCAGAGTACACCCGCAACCGCCGGTGCGACTGCATAAGGCCAAATCAACAGAGTCCGATAAGCTCCGGATCCTTTGATCAGCCGATCTGCAATGACTGCCAGAAACAGGGCCGGGATCATGGAGCAGAGCGTAACAAGCGTCGAAAACACCGCCGTGGTTACAAAGGATGCGCGATAAAACTTGTCGCTCAGCAGAAATTCAAAATTGCCCAGACCGACGAACTTGGACGACAACCCGAACGGATCTGGGATGAACAGCGACTGCCATACAGCTTGTGCAGCGGGATAGAAGAAGAATACGGCTGAAATGACGACCTGTGGGGCGATCAGCGCCAATGGCAACAGCCAGCCGCGAAAAGTGACGCGTTTTTCCATCCTGATGACCCGCCGAGAAAAGTGGATGCGGGCTCTGCCGAGCCCGCACCGGATTTCAGAGGTTTATTGATTTGCCGATTCGAACCTGCGCAGAAGCGCGTCACCGCGTTCTTTTGCGCTGTCCATGGCTTCCTGGGCGGTTTTCTCACCGGACCAGATGGCCTCAAGCTCCTCATCGATGATACCGCGGATTTGATCGAACGACCCCAGACGCAGACCTTTCGAGTTTGCTGTCGGCTCTTTCGCGGTCATCTGGATCACAGCGATATCGGTGCCCGGGTTTTCATCATAGAAACCGGCCGCACTGGTCGCTTCACCGGCTTCCGCGGTAATCGGAAGATACCCGGTATTCTGGTGCCATGCCGCCTGAACGTCAGACGAAGACAAGAAGCTCAAGAACTCGCCAACGCCTTTATATTCTTCCGGATCATGACCTTCCATCACCCAAAGGGATGCACCGCCGATGATGGTATTCTGCGGCTCGCTTGTGACCGCTTCCCAATACGGCAGCGGGCGCACATCAAAGTCGAACTCGGCCTCGGCTTTTATCCCGGCATACCCGGCCGAGCTTTCGGTGAACAAGGCACACTCACCGGCCCGGAAGTTTGCGCCGCCTTCATTTCTACGACCGGTATAGATGAATTCCCCATCCTTTGCCCAGTCGCCCATGGCGCTCAGGTGCGCGACCTGTACCGGGCCGTTCAGCATCAGTTCTGTATCCAGACCGGCAAAACCATTGTCCTGCGATGCAAACGGAACGTTGTGATAGGCAGACAGGTTTTCCAGGTGGATCCAGCTTTGCCACGCCGTCACCAGCGGGCAGTCCTCGCCTCCGGCTTTGAGTTGCTCCAGCACATCACCAACTTTTTCCCAAGTCGACAGGTCAGTGTCAGGATCAACACCCGCCGCCTGCATGGCATCGCGGTTGACCCACAAGACCGGCGTGGAAGAGTTGAACGGAAGCGACAACATATCTCCGTCGGTGGTGGTGTAATAACCTTTCACCGCACCGATATAGGCATCGGGATCAAAAGACGCGCCACTTTCGGCCATGACTTTGTAGACCGGCTTGATCGCGCCTTTTGCCGACATCATCGTTGCGGTACCGACTTCGAAAACCATCAGGATATGTGGCTGTTCACCTGCGCGGAAAGCGGCAATACCAGCGTTCAGGGTTTCCGAGTAGTTGCCCTTGTGGCTTTCGACCACGACAAACTCATCCTGACTGGCGTTGAACTCTTCAACCTGCGCTTTGACAAGTTCGCCAAGGCGGCCGGTGAAGGCATGCCAGAATTGAACTTCGGTTTGTGCCATTGCCGCCAAGGGGGACAAGGCAGTTGTAACGGCAAGAGCGCCAAGCAAATTCTTTTTCATGATTCCTCCCATGCATCAGGTTCGATGCTTCGTTGAGTACCGACTTCAACGCGTATTCGACACACATGACGATTTCACGACGTTACCGCTAAAGAAATATAATTCAAGCCCTATTTTTTGGCAAAAATCATAATACGGTGTTATACACATTGAATGTACAAGCAGCACCGGGTCTGGAATGAGACAAACTTTGAGAATTCGGCAACTGGAAGCGCTCATGGCGGTGACCACCAATGGTTCGGTCACAGCAGCTGCCGCCGATTTGGGGATAAGCCAACCAGCTGTTAGCAGGTTGCTTTCGGATCTTGAAAAATCGTTTGGATTTCAACTTTTTGATCGCCGCAAAGGGCGATTGGTGCCAACCCAGGAAGTTCGCTATCTGCAACCCAGCGTGGATCGTGTTCTGGAATTGATGAAGCAGATATCAGACGCCAGTCAGAATATCACACAGCGAAAAGCCGGGCATATCCGCGTCGCCTGCCTTCCCGGTTTTGCCACCAGCCATCTGCCGGATGTTGTGGCAAGTTTTCTGAAAGACCGGCCAGGTGTTACTATGACGATCGAACCGGACAGGCCGGAACGGATTTTGGAATGGATGGTCGGCGAACAATATGACTTTGGAATCACCGATGGCTTTAACGGTCATCCTGGAGTCGAAAGCAGAAATGTCGATGTGCGCACGGTTTGCGTGTTCCCGAAAAATCACGCACTTGAGAACCTCTCGGAGGTGACGCCTTCCGATCTTGCAGATGAGAGCATCATACATACGCGGCGCGATAGCGACTTTTTCGGACGGCTTTCGAAGGCATTTCAGCAGGCCAATGTTACACTCAACTCGCATATCGAGGTCCGGCAATTCACGGCGGCATGTGAATTGGCGATAAAAGGCGTCGGTGTTTCAATTGTCAGCGAGCTGGACGCTGTCCATTACACAGACCGGGGGCTAAGCTACAGGCCATTCAAGCCGTTCTTGCCGCATACGCTTTCGCTGGTACGCCCGGTTTTGAAGCAGCCGTCTTTGATAACACTGGAGTTCATCGAGCATTTCAGCGAAAGCCTGAATGCGTTCAGAACACTTGCGTGAGGCTGCGGTCACCGGGACGAAGGATACCTGCCCGCGTTTCCAGCCAACACTCTCCAGAAAAAGCAGGAGCCAAGGGATCGAATACGCCCAAAGTCGTCGTTATTGTGAGGCTCCGCGTATCTGTTCAATGGCTCGGGCGGCAAATCTACCCGACAAAGACCCGTCTGCGGCTGCTTCCAATGCAGGCAAAGCGGGGAATGCTTTCCCGCCGATTTCACCCAATGCGTTGGCGGCTTCTTTTCTGACAAAAACCGAAGGGCTGCCCAACAGCATGATCAGTTCCGGAACGGCTGGGGCTGCGTCAGCTCCAAAGAGCGCCAAAGACTGAGCCGCGTCACGTTGTTCCTTGGCATCTCCGCGCATCAGATCAGCTTTGAGGCTCGCAACTGTCGTGCTCGGCGGAAGCGCGGCCAATTGAAGGCCGTTTTTCAAGCGATTGTTCAAATGCTGATGCTCGCCGATCCATCGCACGATAAAGAAGTAATCGCGCACCGCTTCGCCCAGAACCTTCTCGTTTTTTCCATTCTGCCATTGTTCGATCATTGCACGCGCGCTGCTTCGATCGCCATTCAAGGCCAGAACCGACGCTGCAAATGGCATCAACTCAACTGCCTGCGGGTTTCGGTCCAACTCGGACCTAATAACGGCCTCTGCACCTTTCAGATCATTCATCGCAAACAGCGCAGCACCTTGAAATAGCGCGTAGTGGCTGGGGTATTCCGGGTCGAGGCGCATTGCAGCCTGTACAAATGCCAGCCCTTCTTCTGGCTCGCCACCCGCGATCAAGGCCCATCCCATTGTCACATGCGCTTCGGGGTCGCTTGGTTGCAGGGCAATGGCTTTCGCGGCTTCTTGTCTCGCTTCTTCTGTTCCCCGACTTACACCCTCGGCGCTGTCCCAGTCCGGAAGGTTGAGAGCGACAATTGCCCTGATGACGTGGATAAGCGAGGTGTCCTGATGCGTCAGTTCACGGTAGTATTTATAGAACAGCCCGATATGCATCTGTTCTTCAGCATTCGCAAAGCCTGACCAGTGGTGGAAGATGTGCGGTCGCAAATGTACCATAGCTAACATCGCCCAGGCGCGCGCATAATTCGGGTCCAGCTCGACAGCCCGCTCAAAATGCGGAATTGCGGCCAGATTGTCCTGTTCATTGAAGCGTGAATAAAGCGCCCATCCGCGCTGGAACGCTTCGCGCGCCTCAATCTTTTCAGTCTCTATGCTTTCGATAGCAATCCGGCTTTGCGTGTCGAGCGGGACATCCAACTCGCGCGCAATCGCCAGTACAATGTTGTTTTGCAGGTCGAAGATCTCATCGATTTCACCGTCGAAACGTTCCGCCCAGATCAATCTGCCGTTCAACGTGTCCGTCAGGCGGATGTTGACCCGAAAACCCTCTCGGCTGCGTCTAAGGCTTCCATCAACGACATAGCGAACGCCCAGTTTCTCGGCAAAACCTGCCACATCAATGTCGCGGTCCTGAAATGCAAAGGATGTGTTTCCGGCGATGACAAATAACCCTGATATGCGGGACAAGTCCGTTATCAGATCCTCGGAAACGCCATCTATCAACATCTTGTTGGACGCGTCGCTGGTGAAATTCGTCAAGGGAAGCACGGCGATCGAGGGCAGGTCCGGCAGAGGGTAAGCCATCTGTGCTTCAGAAGCGCGCAACTGACCCTTTTCCCATGTCTTTGTCCCGATATACCCGGTCGCGCCCAACACGATCAGGATTGCAGCTAGCTTCATTAAACGCGGCGCTTTCTTCGTTTTTTGCTTTACCGCCGGGGTCAACGCATCTGTTTCGACGCGGAACGCCTCAATGGGGTCCGCGATATTCTTGACGGATTGCGGGCCAATTGGCGTAAAGGCGAAGGGCACCTTGTTGCGCGCGTATCCGACAATCGCCTGCGAGGCGATAATCCCCCCAGGTTCTGCCAGCGCCTCAAGCCGTGCGGCCACGTTGACACCATCACCCAGGATGTCGTCGGCGTTCGAGACGACATCGCCGACATTCAAACCGATCCGAAAAACAATTGCGCGGTCGGGTTCGGTATCCGAGTTTCTTTTCGACAGTTCGGCCTGTATCTCGACTGCCGCGCGAACCGCATCGACTGCGCTGGGGAATTCGATCAGAAAACTATCACCGGCTGTGTTCGCAATGCGCCCTGAATACCCGGCGATCAAGGGCTCGATGACTTCAGCGCGGATCCGGCGCAGCTTGTCGATGGTGCCTTCTTCATCCAAGCCAACCAATCTTGAATAGCCTGCGATATCGGCGGCTAAGATGGCTGCTAATCGACGATTTGGCCGGCTTTCCATAGTCTCGCAGCCTACCATTTGGACATTTTTCTGGGAACCGGTTTTCAAGGTACCGGTTTTGCTCCGGTTATTGAAAACCCCCGACCTGTTATCTGGATGGAAATGGAAGCCCGGGCCGCTGGGATTTCAGACAAAAGCGGCCTGGGCAATTTTGTCGGTTCTGGTCGTTGTCGGATTTGCATGGCGTCGCGCGTCCTTGCACTATGCGACCAACGCAAGGAGGCGAGAATGATTTACGCAATCACAATTTATGGGGAACCGGGCGTGTTCGAGGCATTGCCGAAAGATCGCCAGGACGAAGTGATGTCAGGCCATCGCGCCCTGCAAGCAGTATTGTCGGAACGCGGAGAGTTCGTGTCGATAAAACTGATGCCGCCAACGTCAGCGGTAATGGTCGAACCGGCCACGTCTGAGCGCGCTGCCCCCCTGATCACCGATGGCCCGTTTTCCGAGACCAAGGAAAACTTCCTTGGGTTTTACGCCGCTGACTTCAAAGACCTTGAGGAAGCGTTGGAACATGCAAAACTGATCTCTTCACCGGTCGCTCGGCTGGAAGTTCGGCCTGTGGCCTGGGCCGGGGGTGCCATATCGTCGGAATAGATCATGTCAGATTGGCTCGAGGCCACATTTGCTGAACAACGCCCGCGCGCCATTGCTGCCCTGACGCGGGTTTTTCGGGATTTGGACACCGCAGAGGAGGCCTTTGCCGACGCCTGCCTGAAAGCCTTGGCAGTTTGGCCCCAGGACGGGGCGCCTCGTGATCCATTGGCATGGCTTCTGGCCACGGCCCGGAATGCGGGTCTGGACGAATTACGCAAATCCCGGCGGCGCACGGCAATCTTGTCGCGCCACGCAGAGGAGTTTCAACCGATGCCGGCGGACACACCCGACCCAGACGAGATGCGGGACGATGTCCTGCGCTTGCTGTTCATCTGCTGTCATCCGGAACTGGATCGGCGGGATCAGATCGCCATTGCTTTGCGGGTGGTCGTGGGGCTGAGTGTCGATGAGATCGCCAGCGGATTTCTGGTCAAATCCAAAACCATGGAGCAGCGCATTACCCGCGCCAAAAAGAAGATCGCAAATAACCCGGTCGCCTTTGAAACGCCAAGCCCGGCAGAGAGGCAAGCCCGGTTGGGCGAAGTCTCGACAATGGTTTATCTGATGTTCAGCGAAGGGTGGTCGACCTCGGCCGGGCCACAGCAAATCAAGCTCACGCTGTGTAAAGAAGCCATCCGGCTTGCCCGCCTTCTTGTCGCATTGTTCCCTGCAATGGGCGAGCAGGCCGCATTGCTGGCGCTATTGTTGTTTCAACACGCCCGGCGCCGGGCCCGGATTGACGTGGAAGGCAAGCTTGTCGCACTCGACGATCAGAACCGCGATCTTTGGGATCGCTCGAATATCGCTGAGGCTACATCGCTGTTGCAAAAAGCCCAGCGGACTGGCCACCGCGGGGTATATATCATCCAGGCTGCAATCGCAGCGGCACATGCCTGTTCCGCCTCATCGAAAGAAACCAACTGGGCGTTGATCGAAAGTCACTATGCTGCCCTTTACGCATTACAACCGACACCGGTGATCCGGCTCAACCAGATTGCCGCAAAGGCCAAGCTATACGGCCCACACTATGCATTGAAAGCAATGAATCCGCTGTCACAGGAGTTGTCCAACTATCGTTGGTTTCACGCGATGCGAGGTGGCCTTTTGCAAGAAGCGGGGGATCATAACGACGCCATTTCCGCCTTTGAAACCGTGTTGGCGCTTTCCCCCACCGCGTTGGAATGTGACGTGATCAAAGAAAAAATCAAAATCAGTCAAAAAGAATTGGAGGGCCTGTAGGAACACACACTCCTCATACGTCCTTGGGTCAGACCCGCATGTGGCGGGCGTAACCAACGGAGGTACCCATGAGTATACTTGAGATGACGGCTGTCGGAAATTCAGGATGGATCGGGCATTCCGGGCCGGATCAGAGCAAAGCCAAGTCCTTTTACCAGGATGTGCTGGGCTGGACGATCAGCGATATGCCAATGCAGGATGGGTCCAGTTATTCAGCTGCAGTTGTGGGCGAGACCGCTATCGGAGGCTTTTCACCAATGCCAGAGGCGCGTGGAAGCTGGACGGTCTTCTTCACAGTGGCCGATGTGGATGCGAGTGTTGCAAAGGCCGAAGCCAAAGGCGCCACCGTTCTTCAACCCGCGATGGATATGCCGGGTGTCGGGCGCATGGCCACGCTGAACGACCCCCAAGGTGCCCGCTTTGCATTGATCACGTATGAAAGCATGAGACCCTGAGAACTGTCTGAAAGGAGGGCGCAGATGGAACAAAATTCGCACATTGTGCAGGTTGTTGCAGCGTTATTAGACTGGGTAACCGTTCCACTGGCGATTGCTGTTGACCTGCGTCGATTCAGGACGGTTGCCCATCCGCTATGGGATGGGGGCGACAGGTTCGTGCGCGTAATGCGGTCACATGGAAACTTCGTCGATTATATTCCGTTCACGCCATCAATCCACCGGCAGCTTGAGGCATCCAGCTGATGCCGGTGGATGAATCCCTCAACGCACGCATTCGTGACGCTTTGGCCGCGCATGTGGGCATTTCAGAAAAGCGTATGATGGGTGGCAATTGCTTTTTCTTGAACGGCAACATGCTGTGCGGGGCGCGGCGGCATAACGACGGGCTGGGCCGTTTCATGTTCCGGGTGGGCAAGGACAACGAAAGCATTGCGCTGGCGGACCCTGCGGCTCAAGAAGTGATTCACGGTGCACGCAAGCTGGGTGGTTTTATCCGCGTGGATGAGAGTGATTGCGATGACGCCGCTTTGCTGCGCTGGTTACACCTTTGTCTCGAACACGCCGCGGCCCTTCCCGCGAAAGACTGAACGGAGAAAGCAATGGCTCAGTTTGAAAGTTTCTCACCCGAAGCGCTTGGTTTTCTCAGGGATTTGCGGGCCAATAACACGAAGGAATGGTTTGCAGCCAACAAATCAACTTACGAGACCCATTTGAAGCAGGCAGGCACGCAGTTCGCGAATGACATGGCGGATGCCTTGCGTGATCTGACCGGCCAGACCCATAGCAGCAAGATTTTTCGTATTCATCGGGATGTCCGATTTTCCAAGGACAAAACACCTTACAACGCACACCTGCATATTGCGTTTATTCCAGACGGGAGTGCGGATCAGCCGCCGATGTGGTTCTTCGGTCTCTCACCCGATGATCTGGCGCTTGGCTGCGGGGTGTTTCAGTACGAAAAGGAAGCGTTGGATGCCTTCCGAACAGAGATGGCAGGCCCCAATGGGGCAGAGGTGATACAGCTTGCCGCTGAGATGCGAAAGCGTGGTTTCCGGGTCGGGGATCCTGAATTGAAACGTGTTCCCTCCGGTTTCGACAAAGATCATCCAAATGAAGAGGCATTGCGCCGCAAAGGCTTTACCGTCTGGACAGATTTGAGCAATCCTGCCTTAGCTATCGAACCAAACCTCATTGAACGAACGAAAGGTGTTTTTGGGCAACTCTTGCCGGTTTTCCAATTGCTTTCTCGGATCGAGTAACCCCTGCCTGGTTTACGGGGGGGCGGAGGTTTGACAGGCCTCACTGCCGTGCCGGTCTCAATCGCCCAATGCCTTGATAGGATCACCGTCTACAAGTGAGCTCGGAAATAAATGCGAGCTCAACTGTCGCGATGCTGTCGCGCTGAGATGTCATCGGCTTGCCGGATAAACCCAAACCTTAACCAGAGCGGCGCGCCCCCGGATTTTTTGTTCTCCGGCGTCAGTCAACCGGCTTAAGTTTGGGATTGCATCGTTGTGCCCGATGGCCTGCACCAAATCGTGGCTCACGACCAATTGCGTGTTCAGTTCTCTGGTCAGGTGCTCGATCCTGCTTGCGACATTCACATTGTCCCCAATCACGCCGTATTCCAGTCGCCGCTCGTTGCCTATGTCGCCAGCTACAACCGATCCCCAATGCAGCCCGATTCCCACACGCACCGGTTCCTTCCCGGACAACTCTCTTTCTGCGTTCCATTTGTCCAACGCTTCTATCATCTCGAATGCGCAGTTCAACGCATTGGCAGGGTCGTGTGCACTGGGCGTTGGAGTGCCAAACGTGGCCATAAGACCGTCGCCGATATACTTGTCCAAAGTGCCAGAGTTATCGAATACCGATTTACCCAACCGATCATGGTAGTCTCGTAAAAGTTCGATCACCTCGTCGGCAGTCGCGTTCTCGCAAAGCTTCGCAAACCCCATTATGTCCGCGAATAACACGGCAACGTTTTGTTGCCTACCAGCCGCAATTCCGGCTTCCAGACTGCTCAATTCGTCAAGCACGTTGGGTGAAAAATACCTCGCCAGGCTGGCTCGCTTTCTTTCGGTCGAAATGAAATTCTGAACCAGCCTGCGAGAGCGCGCGACGACGATTGCAAGCCCGGCAGACACGATCAGCACGACCATCAATTCTATGGCTGCATAGCCAAGAAACAGAAAGTTCAAGTCTCTTGCCCCGGCAAGCCAGGCTTCAACGGATTGCTCGGTCAACTCCAAGTTACTGCGTACGTCAGGCTGACTCAGAAACCATGCCCACATCCCGAGGCGGGACACAATGATGCTGACACCGCACCAAACCACAAGGGAAGGCCGAAAACTGAAAGATGTCTGCATCAGAAATAGGAAGAAAAACAAAAACCGCGCCGTGTCCATCGCTATGGCGGGTGGCAAGGGGCTGTCGATATATGGTGATCCCAAGGTAAAAACGGCTGCAAGCGAAACACAATCTAACGTAACGAACACATACGGAAGACCACGCCCGCCGCGACGCGTGTAGGCAGCGACAAACTGCAAACCTCCCAGTAAAATAAAGAAAAAAATTTCCAGAAGATTGAAGTAATAAGCCGGTCCTGTTTCCGGGCTGTCGATCGCCTGCCAAAGAAGAACAACGGCCAATGCAAGTGTTCGGACTTTAGCTGCCAGCAATGTCCCTTGACGCTCTTCTTCGGCGAACGCCACATTGCTGCGCGATTGTATTCTGGTTTGTACGGTATCGGACATTTGCCGGATATCTTAAACGGCCTTTGCTAATTCGCTAAGCCATTCCTGTTGTGTGGTGAAACCTGAAAAAACCAGTTCGGCTTGGGCTTAAATTTGCTGATCGTCTCTCGTCTGATCGAGTTGTTAGTCACCGCATCACTTGCCGGTAGTAAACGTGAAGGTCATGTATCCGCGAAACAAGTAATTCTTTGGAAAGGCAATACGCCCCAACCTTCATTTGAGCACTTAACCTAACCCTTTCCCAACCTGTCGAGCACATTGCGGGTGATCTGTTCTACCTGCTCGTCCCGGCGGATCAGCCCGGCAACCCATTCGCAGGTTGCGGCTGTAAAGATCTGACCCTTGCCGCGACGCCACGAGATGATCATCCCATTGCCACGTTTACAGGTGTCGAGCGTCTCGGGCGTGACTTCGCCGAACAGCACCTGCGCCTTGAACCGCGCATCGTCGGCACCGATGTAGAGCGTTTCACCCCAGACCCCGTGATCTGCCTCGATATTGGTGGCAAGCCCCATGGCAAGTATCTCGATCTCTGGAACAGCGCCGTCGGTACAGGTGGGAAATGGCAGACCGTCTTCGAAACGGTAATCCAGACCATCGACCTCATAGCCAAAAATCCGGGCGTGCGCGCCTAAAATGTCGCCATAGCCGACCCCGACTCCGTCAAATGCCCAATGGTCGGGGCGGTAGACCGTAAAGCCGCCTGCGCCGCCGCCAACGCAATTCCCAAGACCGGCGTAAACACCGCGCAGAGCGTTAACTCCGAATGTCAAGGCACCCGGGCGGTCAACTGGTGCGACCTCGAAGGCACCCGAGACGAGGTGCTCTTGTTCGGTGCCCATAAGCGGGTCCTGATCCGCGATATACTTGTAACAGATCTGCGTGTGACCCTCGTCTTCGATCCGGGTCTGCCACAGGAAGTTTCCGGCAAACCGTGCAACGTTGCCACCGCCATCGACATAGGCGTCAACAGCATCACGCATAATCGCGCTCCAGTTTTCGTCATGGCCGACAAACACGGCACAGGCATACTGGCCAAGCAGCTTCGGGTCGTGCTCAAGATCATGCAGCGCGATCACGTCGAAATCATAGCCTTCCCCCTCGGCCCAACGGGCGAAATGGCGTTCATAGCTGGCCCACCCAGCCGAGGCGTATTTCTTGGAATAGCCATAAGCGTAAGCCCATTCCATATAGGGGTAGCGCACCATTTCGCCCGGTCTGGTCAGCTTTTCCCGCAGCGCCCGCGGGGCGCCTTCAGGCAGCCTGCAAAACCCGCGCGACCAGGGTCGCTGGGTCGAAAGAACCGGGGAAAAGGCGTTACCTTCGGGACCGGTGATGCCTTCGTAATGGTTCGAGCCGCCCCAGCAGTTATAAGCCAGCCATGTGCCGGTGGCACAAACCAGAACATAGAGTGATGGCGTGGCATCAGGGGCGCTTCTTACAAGGATGATGTGATGCTCTTCGACCATCTCGTCGCCACTGCGGGCGCGGAAGGTGACAAGGTAGCCGCCAGGCGCCCAGTCTTCGGGAATGCAAAAACCATAGGCCTCGGGCCAGCCACAACCCTTGACCGAGCAATCCTCCGGCGTGGGGTGATACACCCCCGGCTAGCCCGTCTCGGTCAGGAGTGGTTGATAGACCAGCCCGTCGCGACCGATCTCAAGATCCCATTCACGCGCCGTGGTCGACACATGAAGTACCACGCGATCTCCGGGGGCATAGCTCATCTTTGGGGTATATCCCCAGATCTCGAGAACCGCAGCATTTCGGGACGGGCCGATGTAATAATGATCTAGGATATGGCGCGCCTTGGCGCGGGTGCGTGGCGTGATTGCCGGTCCGAACTTGTTTTGGGTCATGTGTCTATTCCGGCAGATATTTTTCCGACCAGCTCTCAGCTGCCACGGCTTTTTCGATCATACTATGTATCTCGGTGTCACCATAACCCAGACGCGCAAGGATTTCGCGCTTGTCTTGTCCGTATTTTGGCGCCGGGCCGGGCAAGGTTATCCTGGCATTCTGCGGTCGCACCGCATTGGGGGCAACCAGATCAACCCAGCGCCCCATCGGGTGCCGGTCATGTCGCACGGCGCGGAAGGTTGCATTGCGGATGTCGATAGCGCCTGCGCTTTCAGCTTGAAGGCCCGCGTCGCGGGTGTCGTGCAGCGAACCGAGGCGGGTCACACCCACCGAGCTCCCAGCGAAAGCCTGAGCACTGGTTTTTGCGCGAAACGCTCGGACAGAGCAGAGTCCAGATCAGTATCGTCCAAGCCGGCAAGTTCGGACAGGTCAGGCACGCGTGCCAAGGCGGCGTGACGCTCGGTCGGTGCGGCTAAGAACATCCAGCCGTCGGACGCGGCATAGCAGCGATAGAACGGCCCCCAACCAAGCGTTTTACGCCCCGAAGGTTCGTCAAACGGCGCGCGTGTCGAAATCATACATGAACTGCGCTTGAATCAACTCTCTTGCGGCGGCTAGCGACGCGCGGGCGATGCCACCCTTGCCTGTCATTCTAAGCCGCTCCAGCGCGGCGCCCAGCGCCACGCAGGCGCAATGCCCCGTCAATGCATCAATCGTGCCAAAATGGGCGTGTTCCTCGGGCGTTTCCGGCCCGCCGCCAAAGCGGGTCATCGCGCCGGTCGCGGCCTGTGCGAGATCGTCATAACCCAGATGATCCGATTTTGGTCCCCGACGCGGCCCGCCCCAGGCATCAAGCTGCACAACGATGAGACGCGGGTTAACCTCGGTCAGCCGGGCTTCACTCAGCCCCAAGCTTTCTCGTTGCTGGTCTGTTCCGTTCATTGTGATTACGTCTGCTTCAGCGACCATTTGCCAAAAAACGTGCTGCCCGCCCTCCGAACGCAGATCGAGCAAGATGCTCTTCTTGCCGCGCTGAGCATGCAGGCCAAAAAACACCGCGTTCCACGGATCGACCGAAGGTCGTACCGGCTGTACCAGTGTGACCTGCGCCCCAAAACGGGCCAATGTCGACCCGATGGTCGGCCCGGCGATGACGTTGGTCAGATCCAGAACCTTGAGCCCATCAAGCCAATCGCCTTGCCCTTCTCCAACGCTGAAATTTCGGGTTGGTTCCGCGAAAACACGGGCAAGCTCGCTGCGATATCCATCCACTTAAGGGCCAGCGGTTTTGGTCATCACACCCGGATCGTCGGCCAGCCAAGCCACATTGCCCATCTGACGCATCCGCCCGTGGCGGGGGTCATCAAGTACGGCCACCAGCCCCGAAGTGACTGCATGGTCGTCGGCCAGCCATTCGGCAGTGCTGCGCTGCGCCGTGGCCGGAGCCTTGGCCCGCTGATGCAGGGCGCAACCGTGATTGCAGCGGATACAGGAGCATCGGTGCTGGCGCGGGGCGGGTTTCTGAACCACCGGAAGGCGACGTTACACCGGCAGCTTCTTGAGGAGTTTGCAGAGGAGTTTCCCGAAACCCATGTCCTCTTTGACCGTTATGTTCAGGATGGCCGTTTCTGGACATGCAGCAGCGCCGCAGCGGCCCTAGACCTGATGCCGCACTTTATCCGGAGCAGGTTTGGCCCATCAGTTGCCTTTGACGCCGCGGCGATGTTCCTGCATGACAATTCCAGGCGGCATGGTGCCTCTTATCCAGATCAGGCGCTGTCGTCAGCGGTGACGCCAAAACTCAAACGGATTGTCGCATTGGTGTCCGGAGCACTCGAAACACCGCAGCCGGTCTCTGCCCTTGCAAAACAGGTTCATATGTCCGAACGCTCCTTGCGCCGTCTGTTCTGGACGGAGCTTCAGACAACACCGGGGCGGTATTATCTGCTTATACGACTGGCACGCGCCCGCGAAATGTTTCTCTACAGCGATCTTGCGCCTGGGGAAATCGCTCTGCGTTGCGGTTTTGCGAATACGACCACTCTTATCCGCAGCCTGCGGAAAAAAAACTCCCCACACGATCCAAAGATGTGGCCCGGAAGAGGTGGATGATTGAAGGTTCTGCCAAACGACGCGTGCAAGTTTTCGAAGCGGGAGAAGGGGATTCTAACAGCTGATCGGCGGCCGGGGTATTCGGTCACATATGAATAAATCAATCGTCCCAGAGGCATTATGACATCGCCCCTTGAACATTATCCCAAACCGGTTTGGCTCAATTACTCAACAGATCTCCGAAAGAGGGCCAGACTTGTTGCCAGCAGGACAGCGCCCAGCAAAGCCATCCAGATGAACTCTGGCCAAACTGTTTCGAGACCGGCACCCTTGAACACAATTGCCTGACTGGCGGCCATATAGTGACGAGACGGCAATAGCAGCGTCCCGACCTGCAACCAGTCTGGCTGCCCTTCAACCGGCGTCTCTCCTCCGGACAGCATCAGCATGGGAAGGACGATCAGCATGACCAAAAGCGCAAACTGCGCCATCGAACGCGCAATCGTAGCGAGAAAAACCCCGAGTGCGGTTGCGGTGAACAGAAACAGGGCAGTGCCAAACAGGAACAGTCCTTTTGACCCCGAGATTTCAATTCCCAGCGCACCCTGCATGACAAAGGTCAGCGACAGGCTGGCCGCGATCAGGACAATTGCAGCATTGGCCCAGATTTTGGCTGCTGCAATGTCAAACGGGGTCAGCGGCATTGCCAGCAGATGCTCGATCGTCCCGTGCTCCCTCTCTCGGATCATGGCAGCGCCGGTCAGAATGGTGGTAAGCCACATGATCTGTCCGATCAGGGCAACGATCCCGGCAAAACGCACGGTATCACGGTTGGGGTTGAAAGCGCTTCTTAGGATGACATCGACCAGCGGTGGATCTACAAGATCGACACCGATCGCAAAGCGGCGAATTTCGGCACCCAAAATATTGGTGATATAGCTGGCACCGATCCCGGCCTGCTCCATCGCCGTGGCGTCGATCAGAACTTGGATTTCAGGCTTGCGCCTTGCCCTTAGGTCTTTCTCGAATCCCGGTGGAACAACAACTATGAAGATGAATTCTCCGGCGTCCATTTGCGCTGGACCGCTACCTGGTTCGATTTGTACGACCGGCTGGAACTCGGGTGGAAAATATGCTGTGGCAAGCGCTCGGGACAGTGGAGAATTGTCCTCATCAGAAAATGCAATCGACGCGTTGTTGACCGAGGTCGCTACGCCGGTTGCCTCCATCATGGGTGCCAGCGTGAAAGACCAGACCAACAGCGCCATCATCACCCAGTCCCGACGCAGGCTCATCACTTCTTTCAGGCCAAGCCAGAATATGCAGGACAATCGCTGCATTCACTTCTCCTGCGCGCGAAGGCAAAGCGCGGCGATCAGTGTCAACGCCGGTCCAAAGCAGGCCAGTGCCAAAATGTCCGGTGCGAGCGCCTCCCATCCAAGCCCTTTGGTGAAGGCCCCGACATTGAGGTGCAGAAAGTAGGATGAGGGCCAGAGAGAGCCGATAAGCTGCGCACCATCCTCAAGCGTTGATACGGGCTGCAAAAGACCCGAGAACTGGATGGTAGGCACGACCGAAGCGATAGCAGTGGCAAAAGTCGCTGCCACCTGGCTGGATGTCATGGTTGCGATCAGCAATCCATAAGACGTCGTCGCCCAAACATACAAAAACGCACCCAATGCCAAAGGCAGGGGATCGCCCTTAAGCGGCACATCGAAGACAAAAATAATCATTGCGGCCAGCAACAGGAAATTCACGTAGGCAATCATGATATAGGGTATCTGTTTGCCGATCAGGAACTCGAGCCGGGTTGTCGGTGTGACGTAGAAATTGACGACCGAGCCCAGTTCGCGCTCTCGCGCGACGCTGACCGCAGCCAACACGGCAGGCAGCATGATCAGCAGGATGGCGGGCATGGCCGGGGCCATCGCGGCAATGCTCTCAAAGCTCTGGTTATAGCGAAACCGGGGTTCAATACGGGCGATCTCAACCGCGTGTTCGCCTGTGGTCCTCGCCTGCCCGTCAAGAAACGACTGGTGCAGCCCAGCGACATACCCCTCGACTGTTTCCCCTTTGAAGGGGATCGCGCCATCAACGGTTGCCAGCACTTGGGTAGGTTCACCTGTGCGCAACTTGCGCCCGAAATCAGGTGGCAACTCGATCACCATTGAAACGTCCCCTGCCTGCAACCGTCTGCGCCCTTCTGTGGCGCTGATCAAAGGCGGCGTTTGCTTGAAATAAGGCGATCCCGAAATTTCTTCCGTGTAGGCCCTGCTTTCCGGGCTCTGAGACAAGTCCAGAACGGCAAACTCAAGATCTTCTATGTCGAGTGATATGCCAAAGCAGAACACCAGCATCAAAATCGCCGAGCCAAGAAATGCAAATGCCAGACGAACGGGATCACGGACCACTTCAACCGCTTCGCGTCGTGTGTAAGTCAGGGCACGACCGATACCTTGTCCGGTGACCTTGGTCTTGGTGACAAAGTCAACTTTGGGTGCCACGACAGGTGCAGGTTTTTCTGCGGCCTCCAAAACTGAAATGAAAGCTTCCTCAAGGCTGCCGGTGCCTTCTGCGGCGATCAGGTCCGCGGGCGTACCTTCCGCCAGAACACGGCCCGCATGCATGAATGATACGCGGTCGCAGCGCTCTGCCTCGGCCATGAAATGGGTGGAGACAAAGATCGTCACCAAGTCCTTGCGCGAAAGTTCGACTAGCAAAGCCCAAAAGACATCGCGTGCTTCGGGGTCCACACCCGAGGTTGGTTCATCAAGAATGAGAACTCGGGGACGATGGATAACCGCCACCGCCAATGACAAACGTTGTTTGATTCCAAGAGGCAGCGCGGCAGCTAGTGTGTCGCGATGGGCCGTCAGACCAAAACGTTCGGTCAATTCCGATATGCGCTCCTCTCGATCAGGGATTGCAAATATCCGGGCATGAAGCTGTAGGTTCTGATGAACTGACAACTCGCCATAGAGCGAAAAAGCCTGGCTCATGTATCCGATGTCGCGACGCATCTTGCGATCACGTGCATCAACCGGGTTGCCAAACAACAATGCCTCTCCGGAACTGACTGGCAACAGGCCGGTCAACATCTTCATCGTGGTGGATTTGCCACAACCGTTTGACCCAAGAAAACCGAATATCTCTCCGCGATGGATCGAGAAATCGACACTGTCGACAGCGGTGAAATCCCCGAACCGACGTGTCAGGCCTCGGGCAGAAATCACAGGGTTCGGGTTGACCTGCCGAACAGGTGTTTGTTCCGACGCCAATCCAAAACCATCGTGTGACCGCAAGCGCCGGTATGCGGTTTCGAGATCCCGGTCCTGCCCTTTCAGTTCAGCAGGTTTGCCTTGAAAGATGACGCGACCTCCGTCCATTGCAACAATTCGGTCAAAGCTTTCCGCCTCCTCCATGTAAGCAGTGGACACAAGGACGGACAGTCTGGGATGCTCTGCCCGAATGGCATTAATCAATGCCCAGAATTGACGGCGTGAGAGTGGATCGACACCGGTTGTCGGTTCATCCAAAACCAGCAACTTCGGATCATGTATCAGAGCACAGCACAGGCCGAGCTTTTGCTTCATCCCGCCCGAAAGCTTGCCCATAAGCCGGTCTTCAAACGGCGCCAGCCCTGTCGCAGACAACAGCGCATTGATCCGGATGTCACATTCTTCTTGCCCTTGGCCAAAAAGCCCCGAAAAGAACTCAAGGTTCTCGCGTACTGACAACTCAGAATAAAGGTTTCGACCCAAGCCCTGTGGCATGAAGGCAATGGCCGGGCAGATAAGGCGTCGGTGCGCGGCGTCGTCGATCAAGCCACCTAGAACATTGATTGATCCGGTTTGCAGTTTTTTTGCACCGGTGATCAACCCCAGCAGGGTCGACTTTCCCACCCCATCCGGTCCGATGAAGCCGACCAGCTGGCCCCTGGGAAGATCAAGCGAAACCGACTGCAACGCGACATCGCTGCGATACCGGTGCGTGACACCCGTGATGCGAATCTCAATGTCGGCCTCTGGCGTCATTCGAACAGCTCGGGCGGGATACCCTGTTCCAACGCCTCTGGCCACGCAAGGTTTGGATCGATCCGGATCACGGCAACACCGCGAAGCCCGGTTTTGACGTGCTCAATCCGGCGTTGGACCAGAATCTCGGGGATGCGCACACGGACGCGGAACACCAGTTGTTCGCGTTCATCCAAAGTCTCGACCTGCTTGGGTGTGAATTGTGCTTCAGGAGAGACAAAGGTTACAAAGGCTGGAATGGAATAGTCCGGCAGGGCGTCAAGAATGATGCGAGCTTCGGCACCAATAGGCAGCAATCCGGCTTCGCGCGCAGGCAGGAACACCTCCATATATACATTCTCAAGGCTGAGCAGAGTCAGGATTGGTTCACCCGCGGCAACGACCTCGCCGGGTTCCGCCAGCCGATAAAGCACACGCCCGCGTGTCGGAGCCAAAAGCGAGCTGTCTTCGATCAGCGCCTCGATACGGCGCACTTCGGCCTCGGCGGCCGCAATCTGGCTTTCTGCAGTGGCCACGCGCGCCTGTGCGGCACCCAGAACCGCCGCGGCAACCTGATGTATGGTTTCGCGTTCTTCGAAAACCGTTTCAGAGATATTCTGCCCAGTCAGAAGAGCCGTTGCGCGCTGAAGCTCCTGCGCGGCCCGGCGCAGTTCGCTTTTCCGCTGCACAACAAGTGCCTCTGCTTCCACTTTGGTCTGATGCGCCAGCGCCACTTCGGCCTTGGCACGATCTAGCGTGGCGGACAACTCATCACTGTCCATTTCGGCCAGCACGTCACCGGTGGCGACCATACCGCCTTCAACCGCCATGACGCTTTCGACACGTCCGGCTAAGGTCGGCGCAATTTCAATCTGCTCGGCCTCGATCCGACCATTCCCCCGGGCAAATCCATCAGGCAACTGGCTTCCATTTTCAGAGACCAGGGAATAGAGCACCACGCCCACCATCGCGAGCGCAGCCAAAGCAAAAAAAATCAATGAGTTTTTCTTCATTATCCACCGCCTGAAAACTCGCTGCGGGTATTCCTCTATACTGCTGCTGAACCGTGGGCTTTGCTTTGGATCAAGCCAACGACGTCAGGGCAAAGAAAGACTCTGCGACCCTGTCCCGGACATGTTCAGCCTTTGTGACCTGAAACTTTACCACAAAAGAGAAACAACATGGCATGCAAACCAACCCTGGCTTCGCACACTAAGGCAATGCGCACCGCGTTGACAGCCAAGCTGAAGTGAAAACGAGTGGTGGCCGATATCGGAGTCAATTTCTCGACCCTGAACCGATAGCTTTAGCAGGTTCCTCAAAAGACCGCCATGTACAGTTCACCCTCAAAGACACGGTTTGAGCGGCGTTCAGCCCCGCAAACTCCCCGATGGTCTTGAGAAAACAACGAACGTAAGTTGCTATTTACCTTCGAACAACTGCAAACTTGTAAGATGAACAGAAGGCTTCTTAGTCCGGTGCAGGCGCTTTTCGTGGCGGGTCTTGCCGCGCTTGGAGTTTTCACGATCCTCGCAGGCCTTCGTTCTGAAGGTTACCTGCAGCGGCCCGAGCTTGCACATTACGATTGGGTTTTGGACCGCAGGGCCAGCGATGCGTTGGCACAGGATGTTGTCGTGGTCGCGGTCGATGACGAGGATTTGCGCACCTGGGGCTGGCCCCTCTCAGATGGTCAGATTGCGAATATTATCGACGCACTGTCGTCGGCAGGTGCCGCTGTAATCGGTATCGATATCTATCGCGACAATGAGGTGATCGAGGGGCGGCAGCAACTCGAAGCGGCGTTCCTGAAGACCAATGCGATCTGGGTTGTGAAACTGAACGACAGCGGCGGGCTGAGCATCGAGGCGCCGGATTTTGCGCAGAACGACGGCAGCGTGGGGTTTGCTGATATCCCCGTCGACGCGGATGGTGTCGCCCGGCGCAGTATTCTGCTGGTCAGCGGCACCGATCGCATTTCTTTGGCGTTCAGCACACAGTTGGCCCTGCGCGCCACGGGTCAAAACAGCCTGAAAGCCTGGCCGGACGATCCCCGGACCCTGTTGTTTGGTCAGACGCCGGTGCGACGACTGGAAGACAGGTTCGGCAGCTATCGCGGGCTAGATGATACGGGCTATCAGGTGCTGCTGGATTACACCAACGCATTGCCGATGGCCCCGATCATACTGGCCCGCGACTTGCTCGCCGGACAAGCAGACGCGGACATGATCGAAGGAAAAGTCGCCCTGATCGGGGTTACCAGCAAGTCGATCAAAGACGATTTCCGCACACCGCTGAACAACCCGCCACAGACGCCATTCAGCTATGGCGTATTGGTGCATGCAGCCACCACCCAGCAATTAATCGATTATGCCGCGGGCCGCAGCCAACCGATGCGCAGCCCCGGGCAAAGTGCGCACTTGGCGATAATCTTCGCCAGCGCATTGTTCGGGGCATTAGCTGGGGTTCTGTCGCGCACTGTGCTGACCGTCATACTACTTGGACCAGGCCTTGCCATCGCTATTGGAGTGGCGCTTTCGAACCTTTTGTCTCGTGGCATATGGTTGCCGGTCGTTCCGACATCGGTTGCTTGGTTTACCGCCTTTCTTTTAGCGCTCCTCACTGTCGGGATCATCTCGCGTCGGCAACGCCAGGCCATCGCCAGACTGTTCTCGGATCATCTGTCCCCGGAACTCACAGCCGAGATATGGAACGCGCGTGATATCCTTTTTGCTGGCGGAAAGCCGCGCCCCCGCCGCTTGCGCGTCAGTGTCCTTCTTGCTGATCTGGAAGGCTCGACGACCGTCGGCGGCTCGGCCGAACCGGGTGCCTTCATGGACTGGACAAGCCGGATTTTGGATGAAATGAGCCAGGTCGCTCGCGAAAATGGCGGGTTCATTGAGAAGTTCACCGGTGACGGAATCCTGGTGGTGTTCGGTGCGCCGCTGCCTCGAACGACCGAGGAGGACATCCAGAAGGACGCTGTCGCGGCCTGCCGGACGGCACTGCAAATTTCTGACCGGATTGACAGACTGAATGCAGAAGGTGGTCTGTTGGCACCTTATGGTCTGCGGATCGGGCTCCATAGTGGCGTGGTTTTGGGCGGCACGTTGGGCAGCGCGGGCAGCCTTCAATACAACATCATGGGCGACACGGTGAACATCGCAGCCCGTATCGAGGCATTCGGAAAAGCGTTGCAAGTTAGGCGCGCGTCGGCAACCACGATCTGTGCCAGCGCTGATCTTCGAGAACTCGTTGGACGCTATTTCACGTTTCAGTTGGTCGGGCACCTTATCCACGACGACAAGTCGCGGGAAATTGCGTTATTCTTGCTGACAGGATCGGCACAGAGGGGGGCATCGCAATGATGACACCGGCATGTTCGGGAAACACTCTTGGCGCTTTGATAACCGGTCTGCTGCTGCTTCTGGGCTCGACCATTTCCCTGTCGGCGCAAGAAAGCGAAGGCAGTCAGCAGGCTGATCCAGACGAGGTCATTTTCATTCCGCCCACCATCGGTGCCCCGGCGGACCGCGTCGGCGCTGCCACGCGCGATGTCGGGCAAGAGGCTGGAGCACTGGCCGTGCTCGCACCGGCTGGCGGCGGCGTGACCACATTGGGCAAACCCCCGCTGATCTGGCACTTGGCTGATAATTTTTCAGGCCAGATGTCCGCGCAGTTGGCCCCGGTCGGGTCGCAGCAGAACGGAGTCGGTATTTCCGGCAACGGTCGGTTCCGAAAAGGGTTCTACGCGCTCGACCTGTCGCGCTCGGAACTCGTGCTGGAGCCGGGGCGTATTTATGTCTGGACAGTGGTTCTAGCGGAACCTGAGGCGGGGGCCGTCATCGCGACGGTGACGACTTACGTGGAACGGGTCACCGCCCCAGAGCCCGCCGCAGAGGATGTGCCGGCCTTGGCCGCCAAGGGATTATGGTTCGATGCCCTGCACCCCTTTGTCGAAATCGAGTTATCGGGTAAAGTTCGGGTCAACCGGAATGCGGGGTTTGCGAGCCTTGTCCGGTCTGCTGGCATTTCGCTGCCATAGGACACGCTCCAACCCCTCGGCAAACAGGCGGGGGACGCATGATGATATACCGGTCTTTTTCGGGTCTGGCTCTACGCTGCGCTCTGCTGGCCGTTGCACTGATCTGCACCATTTCAGCAGCGGCCTTTGCGGCGACGGAAAAACGCGTGGCTCTAGTCATTGGCAATTCCGCTTATCAGCATGTCTCGAGTCTGGAGAACCCGATCAATGATGCTCAGGACATCTCGAAATCGCTGGCACGTATAGGGTTCGAGGTCACCACGGGTCTGGACCTGGATTACAACGGTATGCGCATCGCGCTTCGGGACTTTACCGAAACTGCCGCGGGTGCCGATGTGGCGCTTGTCTATTTCGCGGGCCACGGAATTGAGATCGAGAATACCAACTACCTGATCCCGGTGAACGCAGCACTGAAAAGCGACCGCGACGTCGACTTCGAGGCCATTCGTCTGGATGCAATCGTGAATTCGATTGCCGATACGCCGGGGCTGAAACTGGTTCTGGTCGATGCCTGCCGCAACAATCCTTTCGTTGCGCAGATGTCGCGCGCGTCGGCCACTCGGTCGATCGGGCGTGGGCTGGCCGCAGTGGAACCTGGTGGGGTTGTCGTGGGCTATGCCGCGCGTGGTGGAACGCTGGCGCAGGACGGGGGCGGCCGGAACAGCCCCTATGCGACGGCACTTTTGGAACATATCGAACAGCCGGGGTTGGAGCTTGGGAAAATGTTTCGCCGGGTGCGCGATCGGGTGGTGGAGCTTACGGATGGATTTCAGGAGCCATTTACATATGGCTCACTGCCTGGCGAAGACATCTACCTTGTGCCACAGGTCGAACAGGTGGCAATGCTGGCACCTGCAGACCAGACGACCCAGCCCGTCGCCGTGCGCCCCCTTGCGACCCGCGACACTGCAATCAGCACCGCGATGAAAGTGAACACCATGCGTGGCTGGTCGCTGGTCGCCGGCAAGTACCGGGCGGCCACCATCGTCGAGCCCGAGATTCTGGGGCGCATGGCCGAGATTACGCCGGATTGGCTGAAGAAACAGGGCCACCTGTCCACAATGGAGGATTTCCTTTTACCGGACCGCGAACGGAAACAGCGTCTGCAAGAGGCGCTCAATACCGCCGGTTTCGAGGTCGGCGTGCCGGATGGCGCGTTCGGACTGAAGACGCGGGCGGGAATAAAGGCTTTGCAGGAGGCCCGAGGGCTTGATCCGACGGGCCATGTCGATGCGGCCGTTCTGGCAAGCTTGCGAATGGAATGGCAGGATGGGTCTGACGGTAGTTTTGTCAGCAATCCATTTGCTGTGCGTCAAATGCCGGATGACCTTGAAATGCTGGGTGAAAACGAAGAGATCATAACAGTGCTCAAGTGCCTTGGCTTGCGGAAAAGCATCTATGGCAAGTACCGGGGCAGCTTCTACATCGCCATGATTTATTCCGGCTCGATCGACGACGCGCGCCGCCTCGCCGAGAGCTGTGGCATCGATCTTGCATCCCTGACATCGGCTGACGAGAACGCATTCGTGGTGCGCATGATCGCCCATGATCCGGCCTTGTTTGAACAAGGCTATGACAGTCGAACCAACACCAGTTACAAGGCTGGCCCCTATTTCGGCTTCCGGAAGGACCCAAAGGAAGAAAATGCCGTGACAGGCTGGCGGTGGTACACCGGAGAGCCGGTCAATTTCACAAATTGGTTACCATCGAAACCGAACAAGACCCATGGGAAAGGCAACAAGGCTTTCGCTCAGTTTCAGTATGAACGAAACGGACGCCGAGACCTGAGTGAGATCGTGCCGACACAATGGTTCGACGGGTCGGGACGCTTTGCACGTTCAGTCGTTCTGGAAGGCAGGTTGCCCTAACCGGGATAAGTTCAAATGGATTGCAGCCCAGGTGCATTGCTCAGCTCTACAAAAGATTCAGACAGGGGCTATCCCGGCTAGTAATACTTGCAATGCAATCGAAATCCGATCGCTCTCAAGCCCGATCTGGACGTGTCGCGGTTTGATGCCGCTCCTTTGATGGCACTTATTGCAGCAAAGGAGACGGACTTTGGGACTGAAACGGACGGACGATTTCCGTGCTGATGCAGTGTAGACTCCGCTGACGAGCGGGCTGACACGTCGGCGGGTTGCTTTAGACTTAGGTATTGGCCTTTCGACGCTGAACAAGTGGGTACCGGCGCATCGTAACGCCGGCGTTGTGTCGGACAAGGATCTGGACCTCGCCCGTGAAAACGAGCGACTTCGACGGGAGAACCGGGTTCTCAATGAGGAGAGGGGTATTCTAAAAAAGGCCACAACCTACTTCGCGAGCCAGAAGCCATGAGGTTTAGTTTCATCTAAGAGCATGGAAGCGAATTCCCAGTTAACCGCCTTTGCCAAGTTCTGAATGTCAGCTCATGTATCCTGCGCGCTTATTGCAGCCGCCCAGCCAGCCAAAGGCAGCGGACCAACGCGGTCGTGCTGACTCATGTCCAGGAGCGATCTCGTCTCAGCCTGAGCAGCCACGACCGTCCACAAATGACTGGCGAGTTGAAGGAACTTGGTCTGAGCGTCGGGCGTCGTCGTGTTGGTCGGCTGATGCGTGAAAATAGCATACGAGTCGAGAGATCGAAGTAATACAAAGTGACGACCGACTGCAATAACGCCTTCAATATCGCGCCGAACCTGTTGAACCGGGACTTCACAGCATACGAGCCCAACTGGAAATGGGGAGGCTCGCCCCATCCGCGTTCGTCACGTGGCAGATCAGCAGGAACAGGCGCCGTCGGCGTCTGATCTGCAAATCAGCCCTGATTTTACCAAAAGGAAGTCAGGATCAATGAAATCGGTCTAGGTGCTGGATGAAGGAAGTGAGGCAAAAAAGTCAAGGTTCTGTCGCTGGTGGCAGAACTATGTGTCGCCTGACAAATTACTGTGGAACGTCACTGATATTTGACTCAATCGACAGCCAAAACCTCAATAAATCTACAAATCGCGTCATTCAATTCTGACCCAAACGTCAAGCATTTCTGACCCAATCTGAGTAAAGGTCCTTCGTCGACGCTGCGGCTAAGGTCTTAATAGAGCCCATCTTGACCAATGCTGCGCGACGCACGAACGGGAGCGAACCACCTGATACCGCCATTGGTTACGGTTAGTACGGTCCGAAAGAGCCATTTGGCACCCGCCCACAATGTTGCAGCGGCCCGCATTGCGGACATTCACCGCGCATGCAGAAAAGGGCCGCTGTATTTGTGCCTGCCATTTTTCTGACTGAGGGAAAATGGCAGGTCCAGAGTCAGAACCAGTTTGAAACCGAAACTCAGAGACCAGTAGACGGTTCAAAGCTGTGCAGCTCGAAAGTTCTCTTTCCATCGGCGCTGAACTTCTGGATTGAGTCCCCGAGGCTGTCAAAGATGCGCTTGAGATCAACCCGAAACTGTCAATTTCCGCGATGCGCAGGCAATTCGCAGGATCAAAAACCATCCCGAAAACCGGCGGATCTGGCTGGCAAGCCTACAAAGGGCGGGAGTGCCCGAGTAAGGCTGAGTTCTTTGTGAGCAATCTTATCCGCACCATCTCCATACCGATGGCTACGTACGTTAACCCCCGCTCTCCACATCAAAAGGGGCATACTGTCCTTCCGGCATTCCTACAGTTCGATAAGCTTCAACAAAAGGAAGAATAAGCTCATCGGGTCGCGCAAAGCGCCGATACACCCATACAATGTCTGCAATTTTTATGCCTGGCCGGATTCTGTAGAGCCGGTCTCTCGCCGCAACAGCGGCACTGTGCGGACCAAGCTCGGCCATAATCGCGACCTCGATGGAAACCGACCACCACAGGTCAGGCTGCGCCCCTTTGCGGTAGATTTCCAACGCCGTCTCGTAATTTCCATTCAAGAAATGATACTCGGCAAGCGCCTGATACCAGTTTGGGTCGGCTGCGTTGGGATCAAGTGCAATGGCGTTTTCAACAAGTGCGGCACCCAAATCCAAACGCCCTGACCAAATGAATTCATAGCCGATCTGCCCCTGCAGATACCGGTCCGTCCCCAGTGAAAGCGCGGTCTCGGCTGATGAGAAAAACCCGTCGAGATTGCGTTGAAGCTGCAGGGCAAGCGCCAACAGAAAATGACTGCGCGCAGAATAGGGATTGAGTGAAACGGCCTTACGAGCGGCGTCCTCGGCCCGGGCAATTTTTTCTTCCTGCGTTCCTTCGTACAAGCCGGTGAAAAACTTGACGTCAGTCTGAAGCGCCTCGGACAACTGCGCCCAACCGCGCCAGTAATTGGGTTCCTCTTCCACGACCCGCTCGATACAGGCGCGAACACGCTCTTGCATGTCACGCCGGTTCATAAATCCGACACGCAAAAGCGAACATTCGTAAGACGACAGGTTTTCGGGAGGTTTCGCGCGCGCGTGTCCTGCGTGAATCCGCTTGATAGCCCCGCCTGCATCACCCACGGCAGAGGCGACCTTTTCCGTAATGTGCAACTGAACGTCGAGAATATTGGAGGTTGTGAGGTTTTCGTCATACGCATCCGACCAGACCTGAAGGCCCGTTGAAGTATCAATCAGCCGCGCAGTCACACGCAGGCGATCTGCAACCTGCCGAACCGAACCTTCCAGCACATAGTCCGCTCCGAATTTCTGCCGGATACTGCGCGGGTTACTTTCGTCCGATCCAACGGAATGGGTGGATTGGCGGGACAGCACATTGAGGTCCTGGTAGCTCCCCAGCTCAACGATGATGTCTTCGCCAATGCCAACGGCCAATAAATCGCGAGCGTCCGTATTGCTAAGGTTTTGAAACGGCAGAACCGCAACGGTCGGACCCGTTGGCTCTGTTAACAGAGCGGCTTCATCAAAGGTCATTGCCTCGGGCGGCTCGTGATCAAAGCCGATCCACCATGTTAACAAGCCTACAGCCCCCAGACCAACCAGTACCAATGCACCGGTCATCAATGGAAGCTTGTTTGATCGCCGTTTGGATGCGGGCGATCTAACAGGCATTACGCGGAAAACCCGAACCGGTTCAGCGATGTTCTTCAGGTTTTTCAGACCGAGATCCTCAAATTCGGCATCTACCTTGCCCATTGCCTGGTGCGCGACACTCTCAGAAACTGCGACACCGCCTGGGTCAGCCAGACCTTCAATGCGGGAGGCAACATTCACCCCGTCACCATAGAGGTCCCCATCAGCGATCATGACATCACCGAGGTTTATTCCGATCCGAAGTTGCAACCGCCACCCGTTGGCGAGGCTCGGAGCAGCCTCAGCCATTGTCCGCTGGATTTCGACGCCACAAGTTACGGCATCGACAACCGAAGCAAATTCGACAAGAGCACCGTCCCCCATCAACTTGACGAGACGCCCGTGATGTCTTGCAATTGCGGGATCAAAAATCTCAGAACGCAGCGTTTTGAGAGCGGACAATACCCCTGCTTCGTCGCTGCCCATCAACGACGAATATCCAACGACATCGGCAGCCATGATCGCGGCGAGTCGGCGCAGCATAGAACCCTCCTGCTCGCAGTCTAACTGATGTCACGAAATATCGACAATGCGCGGCCTTTGAGTAGTCCAGTTAAATTTGGCTTTCATAACCAAGGCTGAACGTCCGCTTCGCCTCGAAGGCATCACCTGCTTGCACCCGCAGTGGAGGTCAGCTCTTCGCCCTTGGTGCAGGAGATCGAGGTCGCGATGCGCAGATTACAGAAGTCGGGGTTTGCGACGTGAATTCACGCTACGTCCGCAGACTGTGAGTTCGTGCACCCTGAAAATTTGCGCCTGCAGCGAACGGCCGGTTCGACGGGCCGCACCGCAGCGGCGACATGTGTCGATGAACGTCCGCTTCGGGCCGCTCACAAACTTCTCGATCTAGATGTGGAATATTGAGATATTCCCTGCCAAATCGACCTGAAGACGTCGAAGCACACAATCAGCATGTCGCATTACATAGCCTCCAACGTGTGGGTGAGGCCGTTTCGGATGTGATCTTCCAACAGTTTCTTGGCCGTGTCAGCGTCTCTGGCCAGCGCGGCATCGAACATGCCCTTGTGTTCCTTGACGGCCTCTTCGCCGCGATATGTCAGCACCAGCATCTGATACCGCAGATACTTGTCGTAGATGATCGAGTGCAGAGACAGAAGGTTCTTGGAGTTGCAGGCCGCGATCATCGCTTGGTGAAACTCCCAATCATATCGTTTCCAGGTTTCTTTCTCGGACTCGTCGCCCTTGAGAAGCTGCTGTTCCATCAGGTGCAGTTTGTGGTGTGCGGCAACGAGGTTGCCTTCCCAGTCCGTGTCGCCATTCGCAATGGACAACTCTAACGCGTGGCATTCCAACAGAACGCGCAGCTCTGAAATCTCGGTCAGGTCTTCTCGTGAAACTGGCGTGACCAGAAAACCCCGTTGCTCGGGAGCTTCGACAAATCCATCGCTGGCGAGCCGGTTCAGCGTTTCACGAAGTGTCGAAAGGCTTGCCGAGTAGCGTTCCTTCAGGGCGTCCAGCTTCAGTTTGGAGCCGGGCTGCAACTCCCCGAAGATGATGTCCCGCTTGATGCGCTGATAGGTACTTGCACCTATCGTAGACGGCTGTTTCGCCATGCGTTTCACCCGATATTATCAGTTTTCTCGTTCAATTAGCATTTTTCAGAGACATCAGCAATCCAAACTGATGTATGGTAAAAATAAAAATATCATACATTATTGCGGAATCGCGAAAACCCCAATACGGTCGTGGCCAAGTTGGGCAAAGCAGCCCGATCGCAATCATCGGTTTCGGGATTTTCCGGACCCTCCGGAAGGAAGCAAAGTGTCTAAGAACTTTCGCATTGCCATTGTCGGCATTGGCCTTGTTGGACGCCGCCACGCAGACGCTATACGAGCGTTGCGCCATGTTGATCTCGTCGCGGTGGTCGACCCCAGCGATGAAGGCCGTGCTTACGCCGTTGAGCACGGGGTCGCATGTTACGAAACCCTCGAGGAAATGTTTGCAATTCAGACGCCGGACGGAGCTGTTCTTGCGACCCCGACCACGCTTCATGTTGAACAAGGCCTCACGTGTGTTCGACATGGTTGTCCCGTTCTTGTCGAAAAACCGATCGCCGTGGAAGCCACCACTGCACTGGAGCTTGTCCAAGCAGCGGAGAAGGCCAATGTGCCAATGATGGTCGGACATCATCGCAGACACAATCCTCTGATCAGGGCGGCTAAGGAAGCCATTGTCGATGGGAAGATTGGAGATGTGCGCGCTGTCCATGCGAATTGCTGGTTTTATAAGCCAGACGAATATTTTGATGCTGCGCCCTGGCGAAAGAAACCCGGCGCAGGGCCCATCTCGGTCAATCTTGTCCACGATGTGGATCTGCTGCGGTACCTGGCCGGAGAAGTCATGACCGTACAGGCGCGGTCGGCTGCATCGCAGCGGGGTTACGACAACGAAGATGTTGCCGGTGCTCTGTTGACGTTCGAAAGCGGAGCGATAGGAACCATAAGTGTGTCCGACAGCATCGTTGCTCCATGGAGCTGGGAGATGACGTCTCAGGAATATCCAATCTATCCTTCGACCACAGAGAGTAGCTATATGATCGGTGGCTCTCATGGTTCGTTGTCCGTTCCCGATCTTCGCCTGTGGAGTTACCAGAGTGAGCAACGGGACTGGTGGACGCCTATCTCATCGACCGCGCTGAAGAAGGGTGCGTCTGACCCTTTGGTCAATCAGCTCAGGCACTTTATTGAAGTAGCTCGGCACGAAGCAGTGCCGATTGTGTCTGGATGGGAAGGTTTTAAAACACTCCAAGTTATTGAAGCTATTCAGAATTCTTGCAGAACAGGTGAAACGGTCAGAATCAAAAACTTACAAAAAACACCAATGGTAGATATGACGGCAGTATAAAATATCTGATATTTTGCAAAAAATCTTGCAAAATTTCCAAAATAGGTCAAAACTCTGAATCGCAAAAAAGAAGCATCATGATGTCTCAGGGAGGAGCAAAGTGATTACCAAACTTACCCGCCGGGCTGCTGTATCAGCCCTTGTTGCAACCGGTGTTCTGTTTGGCGCGACAAGCGGTGCGCTGGCGGAAGACAAAGTGCAACTTCGCCTCGCAACATCAGGATCGGAGACCGACCAGCGCTCGGTCGCTATGGCCGAGGTTTTCGCGCCCATGGTCGCTGATTTCGCAAGCTACGAGCCCAGCTATAATGGAACCATCTTTGCCCAAGGCACCGAGTTGGACGCCATCAGCCGGGGTAACCTGGAAATGTCGATCACCTCGGCGCAGGAACTGGCACAGTTCTTCCCCGAGTTTTCGATCTTTACCGCAGGCTATGTCCACCAGGACGCCGCGCATCAGGTAGCTGTCTTCAACGATCCCTTGATGGATGCCTTTAAGCAGAAGGCCGAAGAAGAACTAGGCGTCAAACTGCTGTCGGTCATGTATCTGGGCCGTCGTCAGGTGAACCTGCGCCAGCCCAAGGATGAGCTGACAGTCACGACGCCCGCAGACTTGGAAGGCGTGAATCTGCGGATGCCGGGCACCGACGCATGGCAGTTCCTTGGCAAGGCGCTGGGTGCCGCGCCGACACCGATGGCCTTCTCCGAAGTCTATACCGCGCTGTCGACCGGTGCCGTTGACGGGCAGGATAACCCGTTGCCGACCGTCGTTGACGCCAAGTTCTATGAAGTGACCAATCAGATCGTCCTGACATCGCATCTGGTCGACCTGAACTATATAGCCATCGGCAAAGAAGTTTGGGACGGGCTGACACCGGAACAGCAAGCTAAGGTTCAGGAAGCTGCGGACGCAGCAGCTGAATCAGGCCGCCAGAAGCAGCTTCAGAAAGAAGAGGATCTTGTCAGCTTCCTGAAAGAGCAGGGCATGGAGATTTACGAACCCGATCTCGCTGCGTTCCGCGATCAGGTACAGTCTATGTATCTGGACAGCGAATTCGCTGGCTCATGGCCCGAAGGCGTTCTGGATCAGATCAACGCTCTGGGCAACTGAACCCAGTAAGACAGGGGAGGGAGAACCATAATGAAGGCCATTATGAAGGGGTTCTCCCGACTGACCGAAGCGATTGCCGGCGGGATGCTGGCGGCAATCTTCCTTATCTTCCTTCTCCAAATTCTACTACGGTACTTCTTCACCCCAGCAGGCTGGACGCTGGAATTGATCGGCATTCTTTGGGTCTGGGTGATTTTCTTCAGCTGCGCTTTCATCGTGCGCGAACGGGATCACGTGAAGTTCGACATCATCTATCTTTCGGTGCCGATGCGCGTACGGCAGGTCTTTGCGATGCTGGCGGCCGCAGCGATCGTAGTCGGTATGCTCTACAGCTTCCTTCCGACGTGGGACTACATCGACTGGATGAAAATCCGCAAGACATCGACTGTCCGCAATCCGTTCTCCGGTGAGAAGATACCGCTGCGCACAGTATTCTCGATTTACGCGGTATTCATGCTGGTCGTCGCAGCGCGCTACGCGTGGCTATTCTTCGACGTCATGCGCAATGGCCCACCAAAGACAGAGTTGGAACTGGTCGTTGGGTACAACGTGGTTGACGATCATCCCCGTGTCGACGTCGAAAAGGATGAGGAAGTTAAAAAATGAGTTTTGAACTTCTTTCCTGCCTGCTCGCTCTCTTTCTTCTGGCAGGCATCGGGACACCTATCGGCTATTCCATCCTCCTGGCCTCATTAGTGTACCTGGGCACGGCCGGACTGGACGTCGCCCTCGCGGGCGAGAAGATCCTGCAAGGCTTTTACAAAAGCACGATCCTGCTTGCCGTGCCTTTGTTCATCGTCGCCGCGAATATCATGAACGCTGGATCGATCACGGACCGTCTTTTGAACTTCTGCGTCGCTGCTGTCGGTCGTTTCAAGGGCGGCCTCGGGCACGTAAACGTGGTAGCGTCACTGATCTTTTCGGGTATGTCCGGCTCGGCCGTCGCGGATGCTGCGGGGATCGGGAAGATCATCATTGAAATGATGACCAAGGATGGCCGCTACAGCCGAGGCTACGCAGCTGCAATCACGGCAGCGTCGGCAACGATCGGCCCTATTATTCCGCCCTCTATCCCGATGGTTTTGTACGCGCTCGTTTCCAAGGCCTCCATCGGGTCGCTGTTTCTCGCCGGTATTCTGCCGGGCCTGATCATGGGCGTCGTCCTCATGGCGATGAACTATTATCTGGCCGGAAAGCGGAACTTTGCATTGGAAGAACCTGTTCCACTGCGCGAGTTGCCGGCTAAAACCGCCAACGCATTTCCGGCACTGCTGATGCCCGCAATCCTGCTATACGGCATATATGGGGGCGTCACCACTCCGACCGAAGCTGCCGCCGTAGCTGCATTCTACGCCCTGCTACTGGCAGCGTTGTTCTACCGAGCGCTGACCTTTCGCGGCCTTTATCAGGTGTTCGTCGACAGTGCGCGCTCTTCCGCAGCCGTCGGGGTTGTCATTGGTGGCGCGTTCATTCTGAACTTCATCGTCATTCAGGAGCAAATTCCTCAGTCTATCTCGGCGCTGCTGGAGGGTTCCGATGTTAGCCCGATTGTGTTCCTGATCCTCGTAAACCTGCTGATCCTCGCGCTGGGATGCGTGTTAGACGCAACAACGATCATCCTGGTGATTGTGCCCCTGTTCATTCCAACCTGCGAAGCGCTTGGGATTGATCTGGTGCATTTCGGGGTGCTGGTCGTCGTGAACTCGATGATCGGTCTGATCACGCCGCCCTATGGCATTCTGCTCTTTGTGATCAACGCCGTGACGGACATTCCGCTACGCGAAATCATCTCGGAAATCTGGGCCTTCCTCGCGGTTCTCATCTTCGCCCTGGTGATCATGATACTGATGCCTGATTTGGTCCTGTGGTTGCCGCGTATGTTTGGATATCAGGGATAATGTGCCTCTCGGTTTCGACAACGTCGATCCCCGGTGATCTGGCCGAAAAGCTGAGTGCTATCGCTGACGCGGGATTCGGGGGTGTCGAATTACACGAACCGGACTTGACCGCTTTTGACGGGCCGCCATCGCAAATTCGGAACATAGCATCAGATCTCGGCCTGAAGATTTGCCTGCTGCAACCTTTCCATAACCTTGAAGGCCAGTCTGGCGGCGGACGGGAGCGCGCCTTTGATCGACTGAAGCGCAAACTCGACCTGATGAGCGAGTTGGGTACGGATCTGCTGCTAATTGGGTCCGCATTCGAGGTCGATGCCGCTGCGACCGAAGAACAGGTAATCGCAGATCTTGGCGAGGCGGCCGAAATAGCAAAGGCAATGGGGTTGCGTCTGGCCTATATGGGCTTGCCATGGTCGGATCTTATTCACTCGGATGAACAGGCGTTAGGCGTCGTTGAAGCTATCGACAGCCCTTATTTGGGGTTGGCCTTGAATTCCTTCTTCTCGCTTGCCGACGGGTCCAAACCAGCCCGCCTTCGGGACATTCCTGGAGATCGGCTGTTCCATGTGCAGCTATCCGATGCACCCCGACTTGAGATGGATATTCGCAGGCTCAAACGGCACTTTGGGCTTCTGCCGGGGCTTGGGTCACTGAACCTTGCGGGCTTTGTGCGGGTGTTGTCCCGCGCTGGGTACAAGGGGCCTTGGTCCATTGCGCGTGTCAATGAAGCAGCTCCTCAACCCGGTGGCCTGACACTGGCCCGAGACAGCTACAGGTCGCTGGTGAACCTGTTAGATGAGGTTTCCCGGACCGAACCGGGAACAGATTTCGGCATCCCGGACCTGCCGGAACGCGTCTATGCGTCAGGCTTCGAATTCGTCGAATTTACAGCCGACGAAACAAGCGGCGCGCAGCTGGCAGATATGCTGTCAGCAATGTGTTTTCGAATGGAGCGAAAACACGTAACCAAGTCCGTCGAGCTGTGGCGGCAGGGCGCGATAAACATCGTTGTGAATACCGAAAAGGAAGGTTTCGCCCATTCGGCGTTCCTGGGTCACGGCCCCTCCGTGTGTGACATGGGGTTGCGTGTCAAAGATGCGGATCAGACGGTTCAGCGAGCGACCGCGTTGGGCGCGCCGAATTTCTCACAACCGGTAGGGACTGGGGAACTGGACATCCCGGCCATTCGAGGTGTTGGTGGCAATGTTGTCCATTTCATAGATGAGAAATCCGATCTGCATCGGGTTTGGGACATCGAGTTCGAGCCAGTCGCCAAGACCAAAGCGATCCAGCCTGCCGGTCTGCGCCGCATCGACCATCTGGCGCAGACGATGCGTAACGATGAGATGCAAAGCTGGCTGCTCTATTACATTTCGACTTTTGAGATGGCAAAGTCCCCGATCGTAAACGTTGCCGACCCATCAGGTGTTGTGCAAAGCCAAGCCATCGAGAGCCCCGAGGGCGAAGTGCGTTTAAACCTGAATGGTGCAGTTGGGCGTCGAACACTGGCGGCTTCATTCCTTGAAGACGGTTTTGGTGCCGGTGTTCAGCACATAGCCTTCCAGTCGGACGACATATTTGAAACCTCAGCCCAATTGCGGAAGTCCGGCTTTCCCAGCCTGTCCATCCCAGAAAACTACTACGCTGATCTGCAAGCGACATTCGGGTTAAGTGAAGACCTGATCGCCCAAATGCGCAGGGATAACATTCTCTACGACCGCGCAGCGGGTTCCGAGTATTTTCAGATCTACAGCCGACCTATCTTTAACGGCTTCTTCTTTGAAATTGTTGAGCGCCGATCTGGCTACTCCGGCTACGGCGCGCGCAATGCTGCGTTCCGATTGGCGGCCCAAGCGCGACACCACATGGCGGAAGGAACAACCTGATATGAAGGCGGCACTAATCGGCCAAGGTATTGCTGGCTCCATGACGCCTGAGATGCACGAGGCAGAAGGTCGGGCGCAGGGTATCGATCTGAGCTACGGTAGGATCGACACTGCAAAAGAGCCATTTCGTGGAATGTCGGTCGCTGATTTACTGCATTATTCCGTTGAATTAGGCTGCGCGGCGGTCAACGTGACGCATCCCTACAAAGCATCAGTCATTGATCATCTTGATGAGCTTTCCAAGACTGCTGAGGAGCTTCAAGCTGTCAACGCGGTGGTTTTTTGTGACGACCGAATGGTTGGCCACAACACCGACTACATAGGTTTCCACAGTGCCTTCGGAGATTTTTTGGGATCATCGAAGACTGAAACGGTTCTCATGTTTGGAGCTGGTGGCGCGGGCAGTGCAGTCTCTTTGGCTTTGCTTGATTCAGGTGTTCGAGACCTGGAGATAATCGATCCTGACTTCCACCGAGCGCAGGCGCTGGTCAGTCGACTAGAGGTCTTGCGCCCTTATGCAAAGATTCAGGGTTCCCCTTCGATTTCGTTGGATCGGATCGAACTTGTGGACGGAGTGGTCAACGCAACACCACTTGGAATGGGCAAGTACCCCGGAACAGTCATTGAACCATCCCTGTTGCGGCCCGATGCATGGGTGGCAGACATCGTATATTTCCCGCTTGAGACACACCTACTGAGCAGGGGCCGCGCAACTGGGTTGAAAGTGATGAATGGTGCTGGAATGGCGGTTCATCAGGCTGCAGCGTCTTTTGAAATCTTCACCGGCTGCACCGCCTCAATCAGTCGCCTTCAAAACGTTTTCGATTCACTTCGTCAGCAGCGCATGCGCGAGTTTAGAGGTGCAACGGTATGACAAACGACGAACAAGCAATCCGCCAATGGTGGCGCACATCCATCATTGACATGAAACCCGGTAAGATCGCGTTTCGTGGCAACGCAATAGAGGATCTGATCGGGAACGTTTCTTTTCCGCAAATGATCTGGCTGATGGTGCGGGGTGATCTGCCCAGCGACGCACAAGCGCGTCTGTTCGAAGCCGCTTTGGTCGCAGGCGTGGATCACGGCCCACAGGCCCCCTCAATCGCGGCGGCGCGCATGGCTGCCACCTGCGGGGTAGGTCTCAATAATGCGATGGCGACTGCGGTGAACATGCTGGGCGATGTGCATGGCGGGGCAGGGGAGCAATGCGCCGAGCTGTATTATGATATCTCGGAACGCATGAATGCTGGGGCATCGCTGATTAATGCTGTTCAGGACGGTCTGGACAGCTGGCGCGAGACGTACGGCAAGATCGTCTCGGGCTTTGGCCACCGTTTTCACAAGCCCGTCGACCCGCGCGCGCCCAGGCTGATGCAACTTGTTCGTGATGCAGCGACAGAAGGTACAGTTTCTGGCCGCTTTGCCGATATCGGAGAAGAGGTTCAGTCCGAACTCGGTCGTCAACGCGGCGGTCGGCCGATTGCCATGAATATCGATGGTGCAACAGCCGTGATCTTCTGCGAACTTGGCTTTCCTGCGCCCTTGTCGCGAGGGCTGTTCTGCCTGTCCCGCTCGGTCGGAATACTTGCCCATGCGTGGGAGCAGATGGGTCAGGGCGGTCGGAACAAAGGGCCCATGCCCCCGAATTACTTACCCCACTACGAAGACAGGAATGATGACACGTGAGACATCGAAATCCTTCCGGGTCGGCCTTATCGGCTGTGGTCGTATCAGCGATATTTATCTAAAAACACTCTCCAATTTCTCAAACGTCGAGGTCGTCGCCTGCGCCAGCCTCGATCCTTTGGAAAGCCGCGCCAAGGCGGATCAATACGGCATCTCCAAGGCCTGCACACCGGATGAGGTGTTCGATGACCCGACGATTGACTGCGTTCTGAACCTGACGATCCCGGCAGCCCATGCCGACATCAGCCTGCGCGCCTTGGAGGCGGGCAAGCACGTCTATTCGGAAAAACCACTGGTCATGAACCGGACGGATGGCAAGGCGATTCTGTACGCGGCCGCCGAAAAGGGGCTGCTGGTCGGTTGCGCGCCCGACACGTTTCTGGGCGGTCGCTGGCAAACCGTTCGGCGCTTGATAGACGAAGGCGCAATCGGGAAACCAACTGGGGTATTTGCCCATGTCGGAACCCACGGGACGGAACGCCATCATCCCAATCCGGATTTCTACTATCAGGCGGGTGGTGGGCCATTGCTGGACCTTGGGCCTTACTACCTGACCGCCATGATCTGCTGTCTTGGTCCCGTTGATCGGGTCGCCGGAATGGCACGACGCACATTCGACAAGCGGATGATCGAGAATGGTCCCCGAAACGGGGAATGGATGGATGTCGAGGTCGACACGCATTCGCTTAGCCTGTTGCAGTTCTCATCCGGCGCCATCGGGTCGATGACAATGAGTTTCGACGTCTGGGACAGCGAAACCCCGCGCTTCGAGATCTATGGTGAAAACGGAACCATCAGCATTCCGGATCCTGACCCGGTGCATGGTGCCAATATCTTTCAAGGCGATGTTTGGCTGAAGACGCGCGAAACCTCGCGCTGGTCACATCAGCCCCGTCCAACAGGTCGCGAAGACTGGCCGGTGGTCGAGAACAAACACGGGTTCAACGAAGACAGCCGCGGCTTAGGCCTTTTGGACCTTGCTCTGGCCACACAGGAAGGGCGTCAGCCCCGTGCCAGTGGCGCGCTTGCCTACCATGTGTTCGAGGTCATGGACGCGATTGAACGGGCACCGAAATTCGGAGCCTATCAGACCATAGAAAGCCGGTGCGAGGCACCGAAGCCTCTGCCGGTCAATTTCCTGCAAGATGAGCGGAAGGAGCTGGCTCATGCCGGTTAAAAAACTCGACTTTGCGCTACCTTTCTTTGACGTCCAGCACATCACTGATGAACAGATTTCCGTCGAGGGCCGTGCAATCGTTCTTAACCTTGGCGAACGGGGCCTCTTGATCGAGGATCAAGCCGTTGCGCCACTTTCGTCCGTGATTGTACAAAATAGCGTTTTGCACGGTGTGGAGCGCGCGGTGATCGTCCATGGCTTTGATGCCCACGGCGATGACGGCCAGCTGTTTGCAAAGGTGAAAAACACGTGGCCGTCTGCTTTTGACGTCCGGCAAGAGGAGCGTTTGCGCGGTGTCAGCCATTACATGTCGCCAAAGGTCTTCGTCGGTAACGTCGGGCTGACCATGTATCACTCGGGTTCGGTTCCGCTGAATGTCGGATTGCACATGGATCATCCGTTCTGCCCCGTACCGGGGTTTCGCGAAGTGCATACGCAAATCGTTGGCTTTGGCAAAATGCAGCAATGCCGGGAACGGGACGTTGAAACCCTTTATCTCGAAGAGTTCATGGCCCCGGGCACGACGCACAAGCCGATGTATGACACCGAAGGCAACTATCCCTGGCATCAATACGAGACGATTACCCCCAGCATCTTCATGGCGGTGGAAATCCTGCCCGAGGGCGCACGGGTCCCGGAAATGGAGGTTCAGAATGGCTGAGAGACTTCTGCCCGAAAACCTGAATTTTGACGGTCCTTTCCCCCGGTTGTCGCGCCGTTTGCGCCTGGGCGTTGTTGGCGGAGGGCGGATATCTGTCACGCAAGCAACGGCCGCGCGGATGACCGACCGGTGGGAGGTCGCCGCAGGTGCGCTCAGTTCTGACGCCGCGCGCAGCAAGGCGCGCGGGGCCGAGTGGTTTCTGCCGGCAGACCGGTGCTATGCGTCGTTCGAGGAGATGGCGCAGGCTGAGGCAGCGCGTCCGGATGGCGTGGATGCCGTGATGATCACCACTCCGAACGACGTTCATTTCGACGCGGCCAAAGCGTTTCTGGAGGCGGGCATTGACGTGCTGTGCGACAAGCCCCTGACCAATGAAGTCGCCGAGGCCGAGGGGCTTGAGGAGATCACCGCGCGCACCGGGCAGGTCTTTGCCGTCGGCTATGCGATGTCGTGCTTTCCGGTAATCCGGCAGGCGAAACAGATCGTGGCCGATGGCGGTATCGGCAAGATCAACCAGATCCATGTTGAGTTCATGCAAGACTGGATGACGCCCGAAGATGTGGCCGATGCGCCTCATGTAAAGTGGCGGCTGGATCCCAAGATTTCAGGCCCGACCAGTTGTGTCGGCGATATCGGCACCCATGCCGCGCATCTCGCCAGTTTTGTCTCGGGCCTGCCGATGACCGACCTGCGGGCCGAGTTCCACGTCTGCGGCGCGTCAAAGCCTTTGGAAGACACGGTATTCATGTTCACCAGCTATCAAAACGAGGTTCCGGGAACCCTGATGGCAACGCGCCTTGCCCCCGGAAACCGGGGCGGGTTGCGGTTGCGCATATTCGGGAGCGAAGGAGGTCTCGAGTGGGATTTGGAGAAGTCCGAGCAGCTGAAGTTCAATCGGTTTGGTGAACCGGATCGTATTATCAGCCGAGGTCACGGGCATGGCATCGGCCCCGGTGCAGAACGACTGATCCGTACCGCACGGGGTTTTCCGGAGGGGATTATCGAAGCCTGGGCCAACTTATATACGGAATTTGCCATGGGGGTGGCTGCCCGCCGGGATGGTGTCCCGGTTCCGGCTGATTGGCTTACTTATCCCAGTGTCGATCAAGGTGCAGACGGCGTGCGTTTCATTGGTGCCTCGGTCCGGTCACACCAATCCGGCGGTGATTGGGTCACAGTTTAAAACATAAATCCGAGCAGTTGGAAAACGCCCGTGGCATCGCCCGGGCGTTTCTATTTTCAGAGCAGCATTCAGAGTTGATATTTTAAAAAATATCAGATATTTTTTACTACGTGTGATGAATTTGAGATTCGCAGACACGTGGAGCTGTCGTTCATGGTGAAACCCGATGAGGCTGGCGCAAGCCCCTCTCTTTATTCCTTGGCGCATCTGACGCTGATCGGCTGCACGCCGCCCGAGTTGGTTTATATCGCCGCCCGGGCCGGTTACGATGCCGTCAGCCCGCGGTTCATTCCGATGCACGTGCCCGGTGAATTTACTCAGTCTCCAATCGACAAGGCGCAGGTGCAGGCCACAAAAACGGCTCTCTCTACCACCGGGGTGAAAGTCCTCGATGTCGAGCTTGCGCGCATCACGGAAGATGTCGATCCGCGCAGTTTTGAGCCCTCGTTGGAGATCGGAGGGGAACTCGGCGCCAAACGCATGATCATGAGCGCATGGACCAACGCCCGCGATGATCGTGACTTTCTGATCGACGTCTATTCCGAAACCTGCGAACTGGCAGCGCCCTACGGGTTAACGGTGGACTTGGAGTTTCCGAGCTTCTCCCGCTTGCGCACGCTGGATGAAGCACTGGACATTGTCCGCGCCTCTGATCAGCCCAACGGCGGTATTCTGGTTGATACGCTCTACCTGCACCTCAGCCGCGTAGATCTTGGTGAGCTGTTGCACGTTCCCTCGGACCTGTTTCACTTCCTGCATATCTCTGATTGCCTGCCCGGCATCGCCGATACGCGTGAGGGCATGATCCAACTGGCCCGCGATGCGCGGCTATATCCCGGTGAGGGATGGATCGATTTCACCGGCATCATCGAACGGATGCCACCCGTCGACTATTCCATCGAACTGCCCAACCAAAGCCGCGTGGCCGAGTTGGGATATGAAGAACACGCGCGTCGCTGTCTCAGCCACGCCAAGCGAACATTCGGCGAGGCGCGGTCACAGCGTCGTATGCACGATGCAGCAATTCCAAAACACCAAGAGGATCACCATGGGCAAAGAGCTCACTGAAAACGATCGCAACATGGCGGCCGATATGCTGGAACGCGCCCGCGCCGCCATGGCCGAGATTGAGGATTGGGATCAGGACAGGCTGAACCGCCTGTCCCAAGCAATCGCGTGGTATGCGGGGAACGAGAAAACTTTCACGCGCCTGGCCCAGCAAGGCGTGGACGAAAGCGGCATCGGAGATCGCGAAGGGCGTCCAGCGAAACGGTTCAAAATCCACATGGTACTGCGTGATGTCTTGCGCACGCCCTCGACGGGGATCGTCGAAGTCGACGAAGAAAAGGGGCTCGTGAAATACGCCAAACCTGCCGGTGTGATCGCGTCTCTGATCCCCATGACCAATCCAGCAATGACACCGCCAGTGACCGGCGTGTCCGCCGCAAATGCCCGGAATGCGGTCATCTTCAGCCCGCACCCGCGAACCGCTCACACGACCTTTGAAATGGTCGAAGTCATGCGTGCAGCTTGTCGTGCTGCCGGTGCTCCCGAGGACTTGTTTCAGTCCATTCGCAAACCGTCGATACCATTGACGCAACATCTGATGGAGATCTGCGACCTGACTTTGGCGACGGGAGGCAAGCCCATGGTCAAAGCAGCGTACAGTTCAGGGCGTCCAGCCTATGGTGTCGGCGCGGGCAATTCATCCATCGTCATCGATGAGACAGCCGACTTGGACATCGCCGCTCAGAACACCCGAATTTCCAAGACGTCTGACTTTGGTTCGGGTTGTTCGGCCGACGGTAACATCATCATCCAGCGCTCGGTTTACGACGATATGGTCAAGGCGCTTGAGGCCGAAGGTGGATACCTGTGTTCGGACGAAGAGAAGGCCATGCTCGAAGAGGCCATGTGGGACGAAAAGGGCAACCGCACGTTTCCGACCATCGCCTGTCCGCCTCAGCAAACGGCCAAGGTCGCCGGGTTCTCGATCCCAGAAGATCGCAAATTCCTGATGGTTGAAAATCAGGGGCAAATCGGGCCGCAGCACAAGTTTTCGAAGGAAAAACTGACAACGCTGATGGCGCTATATCACTTCGACACATTCGATGACGCGCTGGAAACGGTTAGCCAGATTTACAACACCGGGGGCAAGGGCCATTCCTGCGGCATCTACAGCCACAATGACGATCACATCGATCGGTTGGCGCGCCTGGCTCCGGTCAGCCGTATGATGGTGCGACAGCCTCAGTCCAAGGCCAACGCGGGTGCCTGGACCAATGGCATGCCAATGACCAGCAGCCTTGGTTGCGGCATCTGGGGCGGAAACATCACGAATGAAAATGTCACCATGAAACACATGATGAACTACACCTGGGTCAGCCGTCCGATCCCCGAGGATCGCCCCTCGGAGCCGGACCTGTTCGGTGAGTTCTACGGACAGGAGGTCGCGTGATGGACGGAGCGAAACTGGACGGCAAAACCGTTGCCGAGCACATCGTAGACTTTCTCGAACGCCGTGAGGTCAAGCATGTGTTCGGGCTTTGTGGCCATACGAATATCGCGGTTCTGGCCGCTCTGGCCGAAAGCCCGATTGATTTCGTTACCGTGCGGCACGAACAAATCGCCAGTCACGCGGCGGACGCTTATGCCCGCGTGACGGGCAAGGCCTCGGTGGTGTTGTCCCATCTCTCCCCGGGGCTTACCAATTGCGCCACCGGGGTCGCCAACGCGGCACTGGACTGTATCCCGATGGTGGTGATCGCAGGCGATATTCCCACGCATTACTACGGCAAACATCCGCATCAAGAGGTGAACCTGCACGCGGACGCCGCCCAGTGGGAAATCTATCGCCCCTTTGTCAAACGTGCATGGCGGGTAGATCGGGCTGACCTGATGGCCGAGATCCTGGAAAAGGCGTTTCATCTGGCCGAAAGCGGACAGCCCGGCCCGGTGCTGGTCAACGTGCCGATGGACATCTTCTCGGAAGTCATCCCCTCGGACAGCTTCGACCGTATTCTCGACAACACGCGCGCGCTCAAGAAACCGTCGATTGACGATGAAACGGCACGCGAGATTGTCGAAGCCTTGGCAAGGGCCGAAAACCCGGTCGCTTATGTCGGCGGCGGTATCCTTCTGGCTCAGGCCAGCGAGGAGTTGCGCGACTTCGTTGAACATATGGGCCTGCCGGTCGCGCATTCCCTGATGGGCAAGGGCGCATTGCGGGACGACCATCCGCTGGTGTTGGGCATGACCGGGTTTTGGGGCACCGAGCTGGTCAACCAGTCCTGCCTGAATGCGGATTACATCTTTGCCGTCGGCACTCGGTTCAAAGAGGCCGATTGCTCCAGCTGGTATCCCGGCTACACGTTTAACATCCCCGGTTCCAAGGTCATTCATATCGACATCGAACCGCAAGAGATTGGACGGAACTATCCCACCGAGATCGGAGTCGTTGCTGACGCCAAGGCCGCTTTGCGAGTCGTCAACCGGGTTGCCCGCGAGATGTATCCTGAGGGCTTCAAACGCCCCGCGCTGGAACAGAAGATCACCGACTTCCGAACGAACTTCAAAGCGCGCAACGTGGACATGGCGACCTCGTCGTCCTTTCCGATGATGCCCGAACGTATTTTGGCAGATACCCGCAAGGCACTGCCCGAGGATGCCATTATCACTACGGACGTGGGATGGAACAAGAACGGCGTCGGACAACAATTCGATATCCTGGCACCCGGTTCAATCCTGACCCCGGGTGGATTCGCGACGATGGGCTTTGGCCCTCCGGGAGCGATCGGCGCAAAACTGGCAGCCCCTGACCGTGTGGTGATAAGTCTTGTTGGCGATGGGGGGTTCGGTCAGAACCCGTCGATGCTGGCAACCGCGGTCGAGCTTGATCTGGGCATCATCTGGCTGGTTATGAACAACAACGCCTTCGGCACTATCGCGGGCCTTCAAAAGGCGCATTACGGTCTGACATACGGGACCACGTTCCCTGGATCAGCCGCAGCTCCAGCAAACGGACCGGGTTATGCAGATATTGCAAGAGCTTATGGTGCAGAAGGGCACAGGCTCAGTGCTGCTGATGAATTGTTGCCCGCATTGGAAGCGGCAATCGCCAGCGGCAAACCAACCGTTCTTGATGTCCCAATGATCAACAACCCAACACCAACGACCGGACATTGGAACATCTTGGACATATACTCACCGGACAAAGAGGTATCTCACGTCGCGACTTGACGAAACTGGGCGCGTTCAGACGCGCCCAGTTTCTTGTGTCAATGCTCATCCGTGTTCGAGCAAATATCAACAGCTCCGTCGCGGCGCGGTCATCGTTGTTGTGTGTCTGAACTTTTTTGTTGGTTAGTTATTCTCAACGAAGCACGTGAGATAATGTCAAATTGCAATAACGCTGAAGTATGTGCGTTCTTAGCGTCCAAGTTTTCTCTCTCGCAGCGAATGGCAGATTCGACGGGATGCGTCGCAGCATCACCAACAGGCGGCCAACGGCATCTGTGGGTGGCTCCTGCATTGCAAGAGTTTTTTGGCGATTTCTGCGGTCGATTTCGTCAGTACTGTCGTCTGTCCGGCCTGTTCGTGCGGTGGTGTTCCGCTGGCCCTGATGAATTCCGCGAGCGAGGTTCCAATCGGCTTATCGGCCTCGGAAGAGGGCCGCTGCCATTCCCGGAGTGTCCTTGCTCTTGGTTGACTTACTTCCGCATCATCACTTCAACGTCTTGCATCTCGTGGGCAGTCGGTGTGGTTAGAACGCCGGCTGCCGTGAGCAGCCTCATCTGACTGGTCCGATTTGATTGTTAGTGCATCATCGGCCTGTGATCCATCGGGATGATGGTTTCAGGTGCTGGCGGGCGATAGCCCAGTGCACTGTGGGGGCGTTTTGTGTTGTAG
>NZ_JBXWSL010000013.1:0-90700 GCF_059613425.1 Ruegeria sp. BHSA123
CTGGCGGGCCATCCGCGTGTGTTAGAGACGATCAAGGCGCATGTGGAAGAGGTCAACAAATCGGTAGCGGCTGATGAAATGCTGTCCGGTTGCCAGGTGCATCGCTTTGTGGTGCTGCACAAGGAACTGGATGCTGATGATGGTGAGATGACCCGCACCCGGAAAGTTCGGCGCGGGTTTGTCGAAGAGAAGTTCCACGACATCATTGCGGCGCTTTACGACGGGTCCGAAAGCGTCTCGACCACGACCGAAGTGACCTATGAGGATGGGCGCAAGGGATCGATTAGCGCGACGCTGAAAATCGTGGACGCGCCGGTTGTACCGGTTGCGCAGCACAAGGTGGCAGCGGAATGAGGGCCGCCACAGCACCGCGCGACCTGCGGCCATCGCCCTGTCCGCCATCCCGTTTTTGCGCAAGTCAGGGAGTGACTGATGCTGGATAACGCCGAAGGATATGTCACCGAAGACGGTCGCAAGATCGGTGGCGTGGTGATGGAGATGAAGAACATCACTCTGCGCTTTGGCGGCGTCGTGGCGATCAAGGATATCTCGTTCGATATTCGCGAGGGTGAGATTCGCGCCATCATCGGGCCGAACGGGGCCGGAAAATCATCGATGCTGAACGTCATCTCGGGGTTCTATGTCCCGCAGGAGGGCGAGGTCTGGTTCCACGGATCAAAACGCCCAGCGATGCGGCCCTTTGAGGTGGCGCAGCAGGGGATCGCGCGGACGTTCCAGAACATCGCCCTGTTCGAGGGGATGAGCGTTTTGGACAACGTCATGACAGGGCGTTTGAATTTCATGCAGACCAACATCCTCCAGCAGGCCTGGTGGAAGGGAAAGGCCGAGGCGGAAGAGGTTGAAAACCGTGAGGCGGTCGAGAAGATTATCGATTTCCTTGAAATCCAGCACATCCGAAAAACGCCCGTGTCGCGCCTTCCATACGGGTTGAAAAAGCGGGTGGAACTTGCGCGTGCTCTGGCGGCAGAACCAAAGCTCTTGCTGCTGGATGAACCGATGGCGGGCATGAACGTTGAAGAGAAAGAGGACATGAGCCGCTTTATCCTCGACGTGAATGACGAATTCGGCACCACCATCGCCCTGATCGAACACGATATGGGCGTGGTGATGGACCTGAGCGACCGCGTGGTCGTGATGGATTACGGCAAGAAGATTGGTGACGGCACGCCCGACGAGGTGCGCAACAATCAGGAAGTCATCGACGCCTATCTGGGAGTCAGCCATGACTGAGACCAAAGCAGATATCCGGGGAGGCACATATGCCTGAGCAGTTAATCTTTGCCACGGAGGTCATCCTTAACGGTCTGATGGCCGGGGTGCTTTATGCGCTGGTCGCGCTGGGCTTTGTGCTGATCTACAAGGCGTCGGGAATTTTCAATTACGCGCAAGGGGTTATGGCCCTGTTTGCGGCGATGACACTGGTCGGGATCATGAACGGGCAAGTGCCTTTCGCGCATTTGATCAACGCGACCTTCGGCACACATGTCTATAACTTCGGCTGGACCATCCCCGCCCTGTTGGCGATCATCCTGACAATGGGCGTGATGGTTCTGTTGGCCTGGTGTGTGCAGCGCTTTGTCATGCGGCATCTGGTTGGGCAGGAGCCGATCATCCTGTTCATGGCCACGATCGGTCTGGCCTATTTCCTTGAAGGCGTGGCCGACCTGATGTGGGGATCCGAGATCAAGACGCTGGATGTGGGTCTGCCCCAGGGCATCAACCTGTGGATCGACGAGGTCACCTTTAACATCTTCGGCTATGGTTTCTTCATCGACAACCTCGACATCGTGGCAACCGTGATCGCGGCGCTTCTGGTGGCGGCGCTGGTGGCCTTTAGCCAGTACACAAAGCAGGGGCGGGCCATGCGCGCTGTGGCGGATGACCATCAGGCGGCACTTTCGGTCGGGATCTCGCTCAACTTTATCTGGGTCATGGTTTGGTCGGTGGCCGGGTTCGTGGCGCTGGTCGCGGGGATCATGTGGGGCACCAAATCGGGCGTGCAGTTCTCGCTGTCGCTGATCGCGCTCAAGGCGCTGCCGGTGTTGATGCTGGGCGGGTTCACCTCGATCCCCGGTGCCATCGTCGGCGGTCTGATCATCGGTGTGGGCGAGAAGCTGTTCGAATTCTCGATTGGCCCGCTGGTCGGCGGCGCGACCGAGAACTGGTTCGCCTATGTGCTGGCGTTGATCTTTCTGGTGTTCCGACCACAGGGTCTCTTCGGTGAAAAAATTATCGAGAGAGTATAGATGGATAACCTGAACCCCCTTTTCAAAGCCCTGCCGATTGCCTTGCTGATTTATGGGCTGACCCGTTCGCTGGTTGAGTGCTTTGAGATCAACCTGGCGGGTTCAAGTATTGCAATGACAGGCGATACGGAATGGCAGATGAGGATGCTTGTTTACGCAGGATATTTGCGGGCGATGGATTCATTGTTCTTCTACGCAGCTTTGGCCGGAGTGGTTCATTGGCTGAACGTTAGAACCAGAGGTGCCCCGGCATGACCAAGGTGATCGCCATCATCAACGTAATCGCATGGGCGGGGTTCTGGGCCTTTGGCTACATCGCGCTGACCTCGAATGACCTGACAGACAGCCAGTTGACGATTGCCGCGATCCTGGCCTTTGCCGGGCTGATCATGGGCGTTCTGGCCTACCTGAAACTCGTGCGCGCCTCTGAGGCGAGCGGATATGCCAAAGGGTCCAGCCAGCTGGACGCCGCGACCCGTAACCGGGCGCAGGAAGAATGGGGAAAGTAACAGATGTTCTATCGTGAGGCCGGAGATTTCAAAACCTCCTACGTGGATGACAGCCAGACTTTCCCGATCAAGTTCGACCGGTACCGGTACTATGTCGTTCTGGCGGTGGCGTTTGGGATCATTCCGTTCATCATCAACGACTATTGGGCAAACGCCCTGCTGCTGCCCTTTCTGATCTATGCCATCGCGGCGATCGGATTGAACATACTTGTGGGCTATTGCGGGCAGGTCAGCCTTGGTACAGGCGGTTTCATGGCGGTGGGTGCTTATGCCTGCTACAAGTTGATGACCGCATTTCCAGACGTCAGCATGTTCATTCATGTCCTGCTGGCTGGTGGCATTACCGCGATTGTAGGCGTTTTGTTTGGCCTGCCTTCCCTGCGGATCAAGGGGTTCTATCTGGCGGTGGCCACGCTTGCGGCACAGTTCTTTCTGGTCTGGCTCTTCAACCGGGTGCCGTGGTTCTACAACTACTCGGCCTCGGGCCAGATCAACGCACCGGAACGTGACGTGTTCGGCATTATCATCTCGGGCCCGAACGCCCCGGCCTGGGCGACATACCTGTTCTGCCTGATCTTCCTGACCTTCAGCGCCATCATTGCGCGCAACCTGACCCGTGGCACGACCGGGCGGACATGGATGGCGATCCGCGACATGGATATCGCCGCCGAAATCATCGGGGTGAACCCGCTGAAAGCCAAGATCAGCGCTTTCGCTGTCAGCTCGTTCTTTGTGGGCATCGCCGGGGCGTTGTTCTTTGCCGTCTATCTTGGCGCGGTCGAGGTGGGCGAAGCATTCGGCATCCAGAAGTCGTTTCTGGTGCTGTTTATGGTGATTATCGGTGGATTAGGCTCGATTTTCGGGTCTTTTGCCGGGGCGGCATTCCTGGTGCTGCTGCCGGTTCTGCTCAAACTGGTTGGCGTCGATCTTCTGGGTTGGCCGACCGATATCGTTGCCCATCTTCAGCTCGTGATCGTGGGCGCGCTGATCATCATGTTCCTGATCCTCGAGCCCCACGGTCTGGCCCAGTTGTGGCGCGTGGCGAAAGAGAAACTCAGACTCTGGCCGTTCCCGCACTGAGGGCTGGCCCAATCATAAAGACGGGTGATCAAGCCCGAACTCAATATCGGATCAATCAAGGGAGGAGACACCCGATGAACAAGAAACTGGCAACTGTGGCGCTGAGCGCCCTGATGGCGGCAGGACCTGCGATGGCGGATCTTGTGTTCCCGTCGCTCAGCTATCGAACCGGGCCCTATGCGGCCGGTGGTATTCCGTTCGCGGACGGTTACGCCGACTATTTCACGCTTCTGAACGAGCGGGACGGTGGCATTGGCGGTGTACCTGCAAACGTGATCGAATGTGAAACCGGGTATAACACCGAAAAAGGCGTGGAATGTTATGAGTCCACCAAAGGTGAAGGCGCACTGGTGTATCAGCCGCTGTCGACCGGAATCACCTATCAGCTGATCCCCAAAGTAACCGCCGACGGCATTCCGTTGCACACAATGGGGTATGGCCGGACCTCGGCTGCGAATGGCAAAGTGTTCAGCCATGTGTTCAACTATCCGGCCAACTACTGGAACGGTGCGTCCGGTGCGATCAACTATCTGTTGGATGAAAATGGCGGTGACCTGAGCGGCAAGAAGATTGCGCTGGTCTATCACAACTCGGCCTATGGCAAGGAACCGATCCGGACGCTGGAAACTCTGGCTGAAAAGCATGGGTATGAGCTGTCCTTGCTGCCGGTTGATCACCCGGGCCAGGAGCAGAAGTCGCAATGGCTGCAAATTCGCCGCGAAAAGCCTGACTATGTCATCATGTGGGGCTGGGGCGTCATGAACCAGGTTGCGGTTCAGGAAGCGGCCAACATCCGTTTCCCGATGGAAAACTTCATCGGTGTCTGGTGGTCGGGCGCGGAATTCGACGTTCAGCCTGCTGGGGAAAAAGCGACCGGTTACAAGGCGCTGACCTTTACTGGCCTTGGCATGGACTATCCTGTCTATGACGACCTGAAAAAGTACGTCGTTGACTCGGGCAAGGCTGCAGGTGCCGGCGATCAGCTGGGTACAGTTCAGTACAACCGTGGTCTTTATGCCGCCATGCTGGCAGCCGAGGCTGTGAAAACGGCGCAGGCGATGCACGGAACCGCTGATATCGACGCATCGATGATGCGCGATGGCATGGAAGCATTGGAAATGACCAACGCCAAGATGGAAGCTCTTGGCATGTCCGGGTTCGGCCCTGAATTCTCGGTCTCCTGCGAGAACCACGGCGGCCCAGGCCTTGTCGGTGTTGTTCAGTGGGATGCGGCGACTGGCGCCTGGAACCCGGTACAGGACTTCAAACCGACAGATGCCGAAGTTATCGGCGCGTTGATCGATGAAGATTCCGGTGCCTACGCAACCGAAAACAGCATCTCGCCACGTTGCGAGTAAGGCATGTTGCGCCACGGATGTGATCCGGGGCGTTCAGACAACCGGAGCGGCGGGTCGCCTGCCGCTCCTCACGAACAGCCCCGGAACGGGCAGGCATGAGGAAACGCGCTGATGCTGGATGCGGCACAAACCACTGACGTGCAGGCGGAAACCCTGCTTGAGGTCAATAATATCGAGGTGATCTACAACCACGTGATCCTCGTGTTGAAAGGCGTCAGCCTGAACGTTCCAAAGGGCGGCATCACAGCACTGCTGGGCGGCAATGGCGCGGGCAAGACAACCACGCTCAAGGCCGTTTCGAACCTGCTGCATTCCGAACGCGGAGAAGTCACCAAAGGTTCGATCAAGTATCGCGGCCAGAACGTGCATGAAAGCGATCCGGCCGATCTGGTTGAAAAGGGTGTCATTCAGGTGATGGAGGGCCGCCACTGTTTCGAGCACTTGACCGTCGAGGAAAACTTGCTGACCGGCGCATATACTCGAAAAGACGGGGCTGCTGCGGTCCAGCGGGATCTTGAGATGGTTTACGCATATTTTCCCCGGCTCAAGGAACGCCGCCGGTCGCAGGCAGGCTATACATCGGGTGGGGAACAGCAGATGGTTGCCATGGGGCGGGCGTTGATGTCGCGGCCCGAGACGATTTTGCTGGACGAACCCTCAATGGGGCTTGCTCCGCAGCTGGTCGAAGAGATTTTCAGTATCGTGAAGGACCTCAACGAAAAAGAGGGCGTGTCCTTTCTGCTGGCAGAGCAGAACACCAACGTCGCCCTGCGCTTTGCACATTATGGTTACATTCTTGAATCCGGGCGTGTCGTGATGGATGGCCCGGCAGCCGACCTGCGCGAAAACCCGGATGTGAAAGAGTTCTACCTGGGTATGTCCGATGAGGGCCGCAAAAGCTTTCGCGATGTGCGGTCCTATCGTCGTCGCAAAAGGTGGCTGTGAGCGGATGGAGGATATGGCGATGACCTATTTCGACGCACTCGAAACACGCTCGACAGACGAACGCGCCTCGGATCAGGCCAGGGCACTAGTGGAGCAGATTAAACGCGCGATGTCAGCCCCTGGATTTGCGTCGCATTTGTCAGAATCAGACACTAATAATGTAATGTCAGCAGATGATTTGCCAACATTGCCCGTTCTGCGGAAATCGGATCTGACCCGAGCACAAGCCAAACGCCCCCCGTTTGGCGGATTTACGGTAAAACCGGCGCGGCATTTCCATCATGTGTTCCAGTCACCCGGACCGATCTATGAGCCGGGCAGCACTGATCACGACTGGTGGCGCATGGGCCGTTTCCTGAATGCTGCGGGTGTTGGCGCAGGGGACATCGTCCAGAACTGTTTTGGGTATCACCTGACCCCGGCCGGTATGATTTTTGAAAACGGCGCACGCGCTGTTGGCGCGGCTGTTCTGCCCGCAGGAACCGGACAAACCGAGTTGCAGGTGACTGCCGCCCGCGACGTTGGCTGTACGGCCTATGCAGGCACGCCGGATTACCTGAAAGTCATTCTGGACAAAGCCGACGAGATGGGCGTTTCACTGCATTTCTCGAAAGCCGCCGTTGGCGGAGGCGCTTTGTTCCCGTCTTTGCGACAGGAATATTCCGATCGGGGTATCTCGTGCCTGCAATGTTACGCGACAGCGGATCTGGGCAATATTGCTTATGAAAGCGCCGCGATCGACGGGATGATCATCGACGAGCACGTGATTGTCGAGATTGTTACACCGGGAACCGGAACTCCGGTGGCGCCGGGTGAGGTGGGTGAGGTCGTGGTAACCTCACTCAACCCCGATTACCCGCTGATCCGCTTTGCGACGGGCGACCTGTCCGCCGTGATGCCGGGAATTTCTCCTTGCGGTCGCACGAACACCCGGATCAAGGGTTGGATGGGGCGTGCAGATCAGACAACCAAGATCAAAGGTATGTTCGTGCGTCCGGAACAGGTTGCCGCTTTGGTCGACAAGCATGAAGAGATCGTCAAGGCTCGAGTCATTGCCACCCGTCAGGGCGAGATGGATTCGATGACTGTCCAGATCGAAAGCACAGGCGGGGATGATACGGCATATGCTAGATCGGTGGCCGAAGTGCTGAAACTGAAAGGCGCAATCGAAGTCGTCGCTCCCGGCTCGCTGCCCAAAGACGGGCTGGTGATTGAGGATCAGCGCGTCTACGAATAGCAGTGAAAATCAGGTCTGCGGCAGTTTGTGTCGCAGATTTGTTGACCGACGCACTGGTGTTTCCGAGCATTTTGGTCGATTAAAGGCAGACCCTAAGCCTTTGCCAATCAAAAGCCGGGATGATGGCCCAGATCGACTATTCAGAAAACGGATCACGCAATCGCGGTGTACGCGGCACACGGCTGTTGGCCGCTGTCGCCTATCTTGTGGCTGCCGCGTGCCTGCTGCCCATGGTGGCCGTGGTCTTGGCAGCGGTGACCGGCGGAACAGATACGATCTCGCACCTGATGGACACGGTGTTGCCCGGCTATACCGTGACGACCCTGATCCTTGTGGTTCTGGTTGCGTCGGGTACGTTCAGTATCGGCACGGGCGCTGCCTGGTTGGTGACGATGACCCGCTTTCCCGGTGTCAGGATCCTTGAGATCGCGCTGGTCTTGCCGTTGGCCTTTCCGGCGTATGTGCTCGCCTATGCGTACACCTTTATTCTGGATCATCCGGGTATTGTTCAAAGCACCCTGCGAGATGTAACGGGCTGGGGGCCGCGCGACTACTGGTTCCCTGAAATCCGCTCGACCGGGGGCGCGGCGGTGATGCTGATTCTGGTGCTTTACCCCTATGTCTACCTGCTGGCACGGGCTGCGTTCCTGCAACAAAGTGCTACGGCGTTTCTGGCGGCGCGGGCGCTGGGCAACAACCCATGGCTGGCGTTTCGGCGCGTCTCGCTGCCGATGGCGCGCCCGGCAATCGCCGGTGGCGTGCTTCTGGCCATCATGGAAACCATCGCCGATTTCGGAACCGTGTCGTATTTCGGTGTGCAGACCTTTGCGACCGGGATCTACACCAGCTGGTTTTCCATGGCCGACCGAGCGGCGGCGGCGCAGCTGGCGTGGTGCCTGCTTGTCTTTGCACTGATCATGGCTGTGGCCGAGCGCACCCAACGCGGTAAGGCAAAATACTATCAGGCAGGAAAGAAACATGCTGCCCAACCGGCGGAAGATCTGACCGGTCTTCGCGCCGTCGCGGCATTCTTGTTATGTACGATACCCGTTATCTTCGGGTTTCTGCTGCCCGTTATCATACTGGTCGAGATGGGTTTGGAATCGGAACAGAACCTGCTGTCGCGGCGCTATATCGGTTTCATCCAGAACTCGCTGACCCTTGCCGGCACGGCCGCGGTCGTCACTGTCTTTGCGGCGATCTGTGTCGGGTTCTTTCAACGTCTGAGACCCGGGCGCGCGTCGTCTGCGACGGCCTACATGGCGCGGCTGGGATATGCCGTGCCCGGTGGCGTCATCGCAGTCGGCTTGATTGTACCTTTCGCCAGCTTTGACAACGCGCTGGATGCCTGGATGCGGCAGACCTTCGATGTATCGACTGGGTTGTTGGTTACAGGCTCGATTTGGTTGCTGGTTGCCGCTTACATGGTGCGATTCCTTGCTGCCGCGCTCAGCGCATATGAAGGGGGGCAAAGCACGGTTCATGCCAATATGGATGCCGCGGCCCGGTCGTTGGGGCAAACACCGCTGGGAACATTGCGGCGCGTTCACCTGCCCATTCTGACACCGTCGCTGCTGACTGCGCTGTTGATCGTCTTTGTGGACGTAATGAAGGAATTGCCTGCCACCCTGATCATGCGCCCGTTCAACTTCGACACACTGGCCGTACAGGCATACAGGCTTGCCTCGGATGAGAGGCTTGAGGGTGCCGCCGTGCCCTCACTGGTCATTCTGGCAGTCGGCCTGCTGCCGGTAATCCTGATCTGCCGTCAGGTTGGTCGGCGGTAACACTTGTGTTGTAAATGCCGGACAACCGCGCATCAGGCTTGATTCAAACATAATTTCCGGCAAGGCTGGCGGTATGAACATGCAGCCTCCCAACCGGTTTTCGGCAAGCGCAGCGCAGATGCCCGTGGCCTTTGACCGGCACGAGATGTCGCAAATCCTGTCCGTTTATGGACGGATGGTCGCCGCCGGAGAGTGGCGGGACTATGGTATCTCAAACCTGCGCGACATGGCGGTGTTCTCGATCTTCCGGCGCACTGCTGAGCACCCGATCTACCGCGTCGAAAAGCACCCGCGCCTGAAATCCCGGCAGGGGATGTACTCTGTCATCGGTATGGATGGCCGCATCCTGAAACGCGGCCACGATCTGCGAGCCGTCCTGCGGGTGCTGGAACGCAAGCTCATCCGGGCCGTAAACCCGGATTAGAGCCTTTTTCGCGCTGTAACAGGCCCGTCGCCCTGATCCTGAATGCGCTGGATCGCCCGGTCCATCGGCTCGTACACAACCGCCATATGGCTGGCGTTCGCATGCAAAATCATGTTGTCGCCCGAAACCCAGGCCACGTGACCTTTCCAGAACAGCAAATCCCCGCGCTGCGCAGGTGTTCCAGCTGACAGGGCAGCGCCCAAGGCTTGTTCCTGATCGCCGCTATCGCCGGGGCAGGGAATACCGCAGGCCAGCAACGCGGCCTGAACAAGCCCTGAACAATCGATGCCGAACCGGCTGTTGCCGCCCCACAGATAGGGCGTACCCAGGAACAACTCGGCCACGGCAACCGGATCGTGCGGTTTTTCTGCAATAGGGGCCATGTGAACCTTTGGGACAAAACCCAATTCGGTCTGCACAAACCGATCCGTTTCGGCAGTCGCGTGGATTTTACTTCCGAAACTCAGAGACACGAGATCGCGGCTTTTGATATCAGGGGTCAAGTATGCATGTGTTGCGGGCGCATTGATCCAATGCGTTGCAGGTATTTCCTCGGACAGGTGGTCTGTTTCCAGCCAACCAGCATATCCGTCTTTTTCTGCGACGATCCTGCTCCACCCGCCGTGGTTTTCTTTGACGTGAACCGTGTCCCCCAGCAGCAATTGACGATCACGCGGCCCGTCAGGAGCACGCAACAGGTCGACGACCGGTTTGGATACGCGGCGCTTGGTCATAATCCCAATACCTCCGGTAAGGCCGACAGCACCGCGCGTGATCCCTGACCCAGACCGCCTTTTGTGCGGCCGGGTTCATTGCTGGGTTGCCATGCGTAAATGTCAAAATGGATATAGCGGCTAGACCCTACGAACCGGCGCAGAAACAGCGCGGCGGTGATAGACCCGGCAAACCCGCCCGAGGGGGCATTGTCCAGATCGGCAATGCCGGGTTCGATCATCGCCTCGTAGGGTGTGTGAAACGGCATTCTCCAGACCGGATCGGCAGAAGTTTTGGCCGCTTGTGCCAAGGCCAGCGCGCAGCTTTCGTCGTCGGTGTAGAACGGTGCCAGATCAGGGCCCACGGCCACGCGCGCCGCACCGGTCAGCGTCGCCATCGAGATCACCAGATCGGGATTCCCTTCATCCGCCAAAGTCAGCGCATCAGCCAGAACCAGACGCCCTTCGGCATCGGTGTTGTTGATTTCAACGGTCAGGCCCTTGCGTGACGTCAGGATATCACCGGGGCGAAAGGCATTGCCTGAGACTGCGTTTTCAACGGCCGGGATCAGAATCCGCAGTTGCAGGGGAAGGTCCAGCGCCATGATCATCCGGGCCAGTCCCAGCACATTGGCCGCGCCGCCCATGTCTTTTTTCATCAGGCCCATGGAAGCGCCCGGTTTCAAATTCAGCCCGCCGGTGTCGAAACATACACCTTTGCCCACTAGTGTCAGTCTGGGGCCACTGGTGCCCCAGTTCAACTCGATCAGCCGGGGGGCCTGCGCCGCGGCCCGTCCTACTGTGTGAATCATGGGAAAATTCTGATCCAGCAGCGCATGGCCGGTGATCACCTTGCAAGACGCGCCGAACTCATTCGCCAGAACCTCGACCGCTTGCTGCAACTGATCCGGTCCCATGTCCGAAGTGGGCGTGTTGACCAGATCGCGCGTCAGAGCCTCGGCATTTGCCATGGCCTCGATACGGGCGGCGTTGATGCCATCAGGTGCAATCAATGCCGCTGACCCTCCGGTCTGGGACGCGTATCGATCGAAGACATAGCCAGTCATCAGCCAGCCAAGACACTCCATCTCCAAAAGATCCGCAGGAATGCCCGAAGCAATGCCGTAAGTGCCTTCCGGCAGCGCCATGGCCGCTGCGGCAAGGGGGAACCGTTTGCGCGCACGTTTTTCTTCGGTTCCGTAACCAGCCAGCGCGAATTCAATTGCGCCGTTCGTTGCCGGCACAAGCAGGGACTGCCCCAGAGCGCCGGAAAACCCGTTTGCTGCGACCCAGGACTGCACGCGCTCAGGCTGATCCAGAAGCCAGCCGTCCAAATCCGGCTGCGCGATCACATGAAGCGGTACGGAAGGGTCAGAGGATGGGGCGAAGGACAGAGTCATGGGCGCCTCGGCAGATTGTTTCTGTGCACAGACTAGCCGCGCATAATCTGCCCGCAACCCCTGTCAGACGGAAAGGTTCTGTTGGTCCCAGACGGCTGTCAACGACCGCTCACCAACGCGGATCAGACGTCCCAGCGTCGCGCCCGCTGCTACCGCGTCACCGGCATCGACGGCCTGCGCTACGTCACCTGCAACCCTGGCCAGAACCGTCATCCCGACCTGTTCGGAAATCGCGACCAGCGACCTTGCGCATTTGCGCAGGTCGGCCCACTTGCGCTGACGCCAAAAGCGTTCGCAGTTCGACAGGCGCACTGCCAGTTCTTCGATGGTGCGGCACAGCACATCCAGCGCGTTCTTGTCGCCCAGTTGACGGTAAAGGCCACTTAATTGATCCGAATCCAGACGGACGGATTCCTTGTGTTCAAGCGTGATTATTTTTTCCACCACATTCACCCTAATTCTGACGCCCCCACAGCGCAGGTTTGATACTGGTGGCAAATTCCTTTGCAAAACCTTGCAGAGAAATCGGATAATTGCTCGAATTTTCCTAGAATTCGGTTTAGAGGATCGATCAGCGACAAGAACGGGGACACCGTAATGGAATTTGCCAAACCTTTGCCGAGCTATCTGGTCACGCGGTATCACGGCTGGAAAGCGACCACGTATTCGGAAAACCAGGTCTGGTTCAAGCGGCTGGCAGATGAAGGGCAGCGGCCCCGGGCGATGGTGATCTCCTGCTGCGACAGCCGGGTCCATGTGACTTCGATGTTCGGTGCGGATCAGGGCGATTTCTTTATCCACCGCAATATCGCCAATCTGGTGCCTCCCTATGCGCCGGACGGCGATCATCACGGTACCAGCGCAGCAATCGAGTATGCCGTCACTTCTCTCAAGGTTGCGCATCTGATGGTTCTTGGCCATTCGCAATGCGGTGGCGTTCAGGGCTGTATCGACATGTGCAAGGGTCAGGCGCCGCAACTGGATGCAAAAGAAAGCTTTGTCGGCCGCTGGATGGACATTCTGAAACCAAAATTCGAACTTGTCGCTGATATCGAAGACAGCCTCGAACAAGCCCGACAGCTGGAACGCCAATCGGTTGTCGCGTCGCTTGAAAACCTGATGACGTTCCCGTTTATCTCGTCAGCGGTCGAACAGGGCACTCTGAGCCTGCACGGGTTGTGGACCGATATCGGCGCTGGCGGGTTAGAGAGTTACGATCCCATACAGAAGAAATTCGTTCCGGTCTGACGACAGTTCATAGTGAATAAATGATGAGGAATACGGCTCTGATTCAGAGCCGTTATTTCGTATACTCCATTCATGACGTTTGAATTTGGAGCTTGCTATGAAGATGCTTAAGCAATTTCTCGCAGGGTTGTGCCTCCTTGTTTTACTGTTCATCGCAGTCTCTTACGTGTTGCCCGGCAAGGCGGAAGTGTCCCGCAGCATCACCATCGACGCCCCGGCCGCAGTAATCTTTCCGTTTGTGAATTCCATGCAAGCAACTGAGAAATGGTCCCCCTGGCTGTCACGCGATCCGGAGACGAAACTAAGCTACAGTGGCCCCGATGAAGGTGTCGGCAACAAGTTGAACTGGAGCTCTGATCACGCACAGGTTGGCAGCGGTACGCAGGAAATCGTCGAAAGCGTGGAAAATCAACTGGTCAAAACAGATCTGGACTTTGGGCAGATGGGCACGGCCTCGGCTTCGTTCACACTGAAACCCGATGGTGACGCAACCAACGTGACTTGGGGGTTCGAATCCGATCTGGGGCTCAATCCCATGTCCCGCTGGATGGGGTTGATGATGGATAAATGGGTTGGCGGCGATTACGAGCGCGGGTTGAATAATCTGAAAGTTCTGATCGAAAACAACACCTAGACCCTTCTTGGGATCGCAACATGCGTTCTGGTACGCCCACTAAAGCGGCGGGGACCTCGCGGATCAATCCAATCGGAACCGCGCGAATTTGCCGAAATGGTCGGACCCCATGAACGGGCGCAGTTCGACTGTTCCGGTTGTTCCTTTTGGGAACAAAAGGTTGTCGATCGGCAAGGGTAGGTGCCAGCTGCCAAGACTATGCGTATTCAGGACGGCTCCAAAACTCTGGTTTTCGGCTGCCGCTGCGATCCGCCGGACGCTTGCACCCCAGGGAACCATGTTGAAATCTCCGGCAATCAGAACCGGGCCATCCAATTTTGCGATGCGTTCTGCAATAATCCGGCTTTGGGTCGATTGGTCGTAAGGAAAAGGCCAGTTCAGGTGGATCGATACGATCCAGACCAAAGACCCATCCGGGGCTTCGACTTGTAATCCGACAAGACCATGGCCTTTCAGGCAGAACCCGGAACCTTCGACAATCGGCAAAGTTGTCAGGATGGCAACGTTTTGTTCGGGACGAAACTCACAGATCACCTTTTCGGGGTAATGCTCGAACAGGTTGCTCATGTATTCGCGGTTGTGACTTGAGACTTCCTGCAACGTCACGATCTGAGCATCGGATGCAATGATGTCGTCGGCCAGCGAATACCGCGGCCATGCCCGGCTCATGAGGTTCTTTTGATATAGCGTCAGACACGGGCCGTCGCAGGCCTTGGGCGGGGCAGCGAAACTGGTTGCGATTGATCCGACAGCAACAGCGGCAAAGGCCAGGGTCACCAATGCAAGGTATCTGGCGCGCATATACAGCAGGATCGCCGCACACGGCAAAAGCAAAACGCCGGCTTGCGGGCGGAAAAGCGCAAAGGAATCTCCCACCGCCAGGAATTGCCCAGAAAAGCCGATGAGGATAAGCCCAACCAGAATGCCTGTACATCCTATGATCAGGTATCTTCCAATTCTGCGTTTGGTCGATTTTCCCATGCTCTGCCTCTGATGCTCTGTGCAGGGCACCACCTGTTGTCTGTTCTGGCCCATCCGTCGCGTTCAGGTCCGTGTTTAGCTGGCAAGCAAGCCTGAATTTGTCAACAGGTCGGCAATTTGGATTGCCGTCAGCGCTCTGCCGAAGCTTGGGGTCCGGTCGGTGCCTTGATGGGTGCGGCTGATGAAATAGACGGCAAAAGCCGAGCGTCTTTGGAAACTACCTCAGGTCCATCCCCTCAGGCCAATTCAATTCAAGGTTCAAGGTGATGTTTGCCTTTTGATCGGGGGCAATATCCATCTCCCAAGCCAGAATTCCGCGTTGGTTGTCCACATTCTCTTCATTCGGGCGTGGATTGGCGTTCCACGTGATTTCCAGATCGTCCTGCTCGGAATATGGAACCCGGTCCAAGAGGCGCGTTGGCCAGGTTTGGTCCGTCAGGTTTTCAATGCTGATTTCAGCCTGTTCGATCCGTTGATTGGCCCGCGAAATAATCCCGGTGTCACCGCTGCTGCGGTTCAGGATCTGTCGGGAAAGTGTCAGACCATGGATTGAGCCAAACCCCATCTCGATTTCTTCCCGAGGGCCAATTTCCTGCGAGTCTCCGGCAGCAACCAGAACATCATCTACAAACCACCGTGCGGCAGCAGACTCCAGAAGCCTCTGATCCATTGGGTTGGTGAACCGAGCGGTCCGATACGCCGTGTCATCGCGCCAGGGCACGCCAAGCGCAAAAACCTCGGCAGATTGGGTGATTGCGTCCAATGCGACCTCGGTAATCTCATAACCAGTGGAAACCGAGATGAGATTTGGCAAAGTGTAAGTGATGCCGGTGCCTTCTACTGACGAGGTCAATATCGTGCCAATGGATGTCTCTTCCACCACAACAGGTGCCTCGACAACCGCTTCTGCCAATTTCCCGAAATTTCCCTGTTCTGGTTGCGGTGGCGGTGTTTCGCGTATCCAATGTCGAAATGAAGGCAGCCACGATGCAGCGTTCTGTCCAGTTGGGGCAATGGTCGACACATGCATCGTAACATCGCGCCAGTTTTCACCGGTGTCCTGCGCGATCAGGAGGTTGCGGTCGATCCGAACTGTGGGCGCGTCGCCGGTTGCCAAATGAAACTCGTATCCCGGCGACCATTCTGCGGCATAGGAGTCGATGTACGACACGGTCAAAGCACCTTTTGTTGCTGTTTCGGCGGTCACGTCGATGGCAACGAATACATGGTCATCAGCTTCGGGGATCAGTGCTGCCAGATCAGCTTGAGCAATCAACAAATCTTCTTCCAGCTGTTCCAGTTGCCGTTCGACACCTCGGGCTTCGATTTCCGCCGATTGGGCTTCTTGCTCGGCGCGCAGAGATTCCTCGGCGATCATGCGGGTGATCTCACGCAGCGTGTTTGGGTCGGAAGGCAGACCTTCATTCTGTCCCAATTGACTAAGAAACAATAAGGATTGGCGTGCAGCCTCGGCGCGAAGACGGGTGGCTTTCGCCTTGTCAGTGACAGCAGTGATCTGATCTTCTATTGCTTCGATCCGGTCCTCGGCCTGCATTACAGCTTCGCTTTTGCGGTCCTGTACCGGAAGGTTTTCAAAGCGCCGGAGCAACGCGGTTTGTGTCAGGCCTTCGGTCAGAATCCGAATTGAAAACAACTGATTTTCGTCACGTGCGGGAATGCCCTGCAAGATCAGACGATGGTTGCCAGCAGGAATTTCGTAGACCCCTGTGCGGATTATGTCGGCTCCTCTGGGGTAAACCGTGACCTCACTGACTTTGGTGTCGATCAAAAATGTTTCAGCATGCAGGACGGTGGGCGCAAGGGCCAGAAGGTAAATCAGGGGTCTCATAATCACTCGCGGAAATCAGGTGTTATATGCCCGCAAAGGTTGCAGCCCGGATGGACGACTGCAAGCACAAAAAAGGGCCGCCTGCAAAGGGCGACCCTTGGGGGTTTTCAGCTTCGCGAGCCCTCAGCCCTTTTTCAGGACTTCCCGGCCCAGCAGTTCGGCGATCTGAACCGCGTTCAGGGCGGCACCCTTGCGCAGGTTGTCGCTGACGCACCACAGGTTCAGACCGTTTTCGATGGTCGAATCCTGGCGGATGCGGCTGATGAATGTGGCAAAGTCGCCTGCGCACTCGATGGGCGAGACGTAGCCACCGGCTTCGCGCTTGTCGATCACCATGATGCCCGGCGCTTCGCGCAGGATATCGCGGGCTTCGTCTTCGTCCAGAAATTCCTCGAACTCGATATTCACGGCCTCGGAATGGCCGACGAAGACCGGAACGCGGACGCAGGTTGCGGTGACCTTGATCGACGGATCGACGATCTTCTTGGTCTCGACAACCATCTTCCACTCTTCCTTGGTCGAGCCGTCTTCCATGAAGACGTCGATCTGCGGAATGACGTTGAAGGCGATCTGTTTCTGGAACTTCTTCGGAGCGACTTCGGTGGTTGGGTTGTAGACGGCCTTGGTCTGATCCCAAAGCTCATCCATACCTTCCTTGCCGGCACCCGAAACCGACTGATAGGTCGACACAACAACGCGCTTGATCTTGGCGCGGTCATGCAGCGGCTTCAGCGCGACAACCATCTGCGCGGTCGAGCAGTTGGGGTTGGCGATTATGTTCTTGTTTTTGTAGTCGTGGATCGCCTGCGGGTTACATTCCGGCACGATCAGCGGAATCTCCGGGTCATAGCGATAGAGCGACGAGTTATCAATCACCACGCAACCCGCTGCCGCCGCTTTTGGAGCGTAGACTTTGGTCGCCTCGGAACCCACGGCAAACAGCGCCATGTCCCAGCCGGTGAAATCGAACGTGTCCAGATCTTTGGTCGTAAGGGTCTTGTCGCCAAAGCTTACTTCGGTACCCAGCGAGCGACGGCTTGCCAGGGCGGCAAGTTCATCAACCGGGAACTGGCGTTCAGCCAGAATGTTCAGCATTTCGCGGCCCACATTACCCGTGGCGCCGACGACTACGACGCGATAGCCCATTTCATGTCTCCAAAGTTAAGGACGCGCGTTCATAGCCGCGTTGCGGCGAAGAAAAAAGGTCTATCAGCGGGGTTTTCAACGACTGATGCCGAATTCAAACGGTTCAATCGTTCAAAAGTCGTTCATAAAGCGCAACCAGCGTCTTTGCCTCGCCCTGAATGTCAAAATTCTGCTCGACATGGGCGCGGGATGCCTGGCCCGCTTGTGACAGGGAATCATTGCTTTTCAGCATTAGGGCAATCGCCTCGACCAAGGCAGGAACATCATCGGGGGTCACCACCTTGCCAAAGGATGGATCAGTAATGATTTCGGAAAACGCGCCGACATCTGTGGCCACGACCGGAACACCGCAGGCCATTGCTTCGAGAGGGGTCAAACCAAATCCCTCCCACCTTTGTGGCGCAACAAACAGGTCCAGGACCTGATACCATTCAGCAATCTGATCTACGGTCACCTCGGGCTTGAAAAGGATGCGATCAGACAAGCCAGCTTTGGCGACTTTAGTCTTCAGTTCGGCCAGAAAAGCGGTGTGTTTCTCGGTTGCCCGGCCCATGACGATGCCTGACACCGTGTCGAACCGTCCGCACACGTCAATCATGGCGTCGACAAAGGCATCCGTGCCTTTTTGGTGTCGGATACGGCCATAACACCCCAACAGTACCCCATCCGGCAGCCCCAGTCGGGCACGGACAGTGGCCTTGTCTGAAGGTGGAACAAAGTCCTGGAGGTTAATGCCATGCATTACCACCTGTGAGTCTCGCTCAAGATACCCTGCGGTTTTGCGCGAGGTTGCAACGACAGCATCCATCTTGCCGATCAGCCATTTGGTATAGCCTGTGTGCGGCCTTTGGGACGCGCTTGTGAACAGCATTTTGAGTTTCAACCGGAACACATTGCGCAGGATGAGCCCCAGCAACATCTCGGTGTTGCGGCGTGCGTGCCAGACCCGCCTTTTACGACGCGACAGGAAAGGCAGTCGACCCAGCGGGATGTGCGGAGTGTCGGCGGGCAGACCCGGACCAGTGGCGGCGATATCGATCCATTGCGCTTGCAGCGGAACCAGCCTTGCTATGGTCGCCGTTACGCCCGAAAGTCTGCGTTTCAGATTTGGGGCTATGACAACGGGGTCGTTCAACGGACTCTCCTGATGGCTGCGTCAATCCACACTATCCCGGCTGAATAGATAGATCACGCAACCAATGGCAAGGGTAACCGCAAAAAACCCGAATATTGCTGTGTACGGCACGGTTGATCCGTCTTGCACGGTGGCTGCGTGAATACGCCCGGTGACGAATTGAGCAATGCCAACGCCGCCGATGCCGAAAAGATTCAGCAATGTCACACCACGCCCCACCAGATGCGCAGGCACGAAGGCCCGGCCATGAGCCATGATGACCGGAAAGCTGGCACCGGTAAAGCCGATCACGGCCATCAGCAGGACGGACAGCCATATTGCATTATCAATCCACAGGCAGAGCAGGCCCAGCGCAACTGAACCCAAAGCGTTGCCAGCGAAAACCACCCATTTCCGGGTGCCAAAAATACGGTCCAGTGGTCCGTAGACAAAAGTGCCCGCAATCATGGCCGAGCCCATGATCAGCGTTGCGGTGCCGATCTGAGTGGAACTGAGGTCGAAAACGTCATTCAGGTACGGCCCGGCCCACAGCCCGCGCAGCGCTGCAGCGGGGGCGTAAGCAACCAGCATCAGGGGCAGGATCAGCCACAAGGCAGGCTCCTTCAGCAGATCCAGCAGCGATCCCTTGTGTTCTGTTTCGACCTTCGCAGGGTCGTGAACAGTCAGCCAAAGGCCCAATGCGATTGCGGCGGACACCGCGGCAAGCCCGACCATCGTACCGCGCCACCCCATCCATTCCACGGCAAGCGCGGTTGGATAAGAAGCCACCAGATTTCCAACGGACCCTGCGCCCAGCATCACGGCCGCTAATGTAGCAAACCGCGCCGGAGGGTATTCGCGTGCAAAGATATAGTAGGAGGCCATAAGGACCGGAGAGCACCCGACACCGATCAGGCCCATGGCTATGCTGATGTGCAGGGGCGTTGTTGCGGCTGCGAAAACCGCCGCCCCACCTGCCCCGCCCACCAGAAGCAGCGCGGCGGACGTGAGGCGGGGCCCAATCCTGTCCAGCGCCCATCCGACCGGAATCTGCATGACGGCGAACACGATAAACCAAAGACCGGAAGCAAAGGCCAGATCTTCGGGCGCGGCACTAATGTCACGCTCCAGATCCAGGCTGAGAACCGCAAGGAAAGCACGGAAAAACTGGCTGAGCACATAGCCCAGGCATAAAACCACCAAACCTGCCTGCATATTCAGCCCTTTCCTGCTCGTCCGAGGGAAATGCTTGGCACGCCGTGATGCAACGCACAAGCCTGTGTATATTGTTTCAAAGTTAGGACATGGCTCGCCTTACGGCTATCTTTGTCAAAACACTGATTCCGAGGGGGAGCATGAAAGACCTCCAGTCCGCATTTTACGAAAACCTTCCCTTGCAGCGCGATTTTACCCGTCTGGCAGACCCCGCGCAGTTTTCAAAACTGCCCGATGATTGGGTTCTGGGTGTTGCTGATATTGTCGATTCAACGGGCGAAATCGCGCGGGGCCGGTACAAGACTGTCAATACTGTGGGCGCTGCGGTAATTTCGGCCATGATCAACGCAATGGACGGCGCGTTGTTTCCATATGTCTTTGGCGGCGATGGGGCGGGGTTTGCTGTCCCGCCCGGAAAAGCTGAAACCGCCCGGACTACGCTGGCGGATTTGCGGCGCTGGGCAGATGAAGAATTCTCCATGCCTTTGCGGGCAGCGCTGGTGTCGGTGGCTGATATTCGCAAAGCGGGTAAGGATCTGCGCGTTGCGCGCTATGCACCCTCTACCGGAGTGGATTACGCCATGTTTTCCGGCGGTGGTCTGGCCTGGGCCGAGGCCGGGATGAAAGCCGGGAAAAATATGGTCACACCCGCCGGGCCAGGTGCGCAGCCGGATCTGACAGGCCTGTCTTGCAGGTGGTCCAACAGCCCGGCCCGTCACGGTCAGATCGTTTCGCTGGTCGTACAGCCCACACCGTCAGCAACCGAACGGGACTTTGCCGATCTTGCGCAATCCGTTCTGTCCGCGTCTGAAACACTGGATCGCGCAGGCCATCCGGTGTCGGAAAAGGGTCCGCCCATAGCGTGGCCTCCACCCGGCCTTGACATCGACGCTCATGTGTCGCGCAACGGGCGTCATGTGATTTTGCACAAACTCGTCCTGCTGGTTCAGAACCTGTTGATCGCAGTATTGTTCAAAACTGGCCTGCGGATGGGACGCTTTGAGCCGGACCATTACAGACATATGGTCAGCAGTAATGCCGATTACCGAAAGTTTGATGACGGGCTGAAAATGACGCTCGACTGCGATCCGGACACGTTGCGCCAAATCGAACACCTGCTTGAAGAGGCGCGTCGCCGGGGGAAGATCAGATACGGTTTGCACGCACAGGACGAGGCGATGATGACATGTATCGTCCCCTCGGCCATGCGGGATGACCATGTGCATTTTGTTGATGGAGCCTCGGGCGGCTATGCGCAGGCCGCTGCGGCCATGCGCGGTTGACTGTTTAGGATGGTTTCCATTGCGCGGCCAGCGCACGAGCCGCTTGCGCCAGCAGCATCACATCTATGCCGACCGCCAGAAATTGTGCGCCCATGTCCAGATAGGTCTGACGTGCTTCGTCATTGGTGGCAAGGATGCCCGGCGCTCTGCCTGCGGCCTTGATCCGGGCCAGGGCGTCCGCGATAACCTCCCGCACCTCGGGTGCGGCGCTGTTGCCCTTGTACCCCATGTCGGTTGACAGATCAGCGGGACCGATGAAAACGCCATCCACACCTTCGACTTGAAGAATGTCATCCAACGCGGCCAATCCGGCGCGGGTTTCCACCTGCAACAACAGGCAGATTTCCTGATCTGCGGTCTGGATATAGTCGCTTGTCGACCCATACATCGTGGCGCGCGATGCCGCTGCACCAACACCCCGCACCCCGTCCGGCGGATAACGGCAGGCACGGACCAAGTCCTGCGCCTGAGCGGCGCTTTCGACAATCGGAACCAGTACTGTTTGGGCGCCAGCATCCAGAACCATCTTGATCAGCCAGGTCTCTCCGACAGGAACCCGCACAACGGGATGAGATGCGCTGCTGGCCAAAGCTGTCAGCTGATCCCGGATCGAGCGGATATCATTTGGTGCGTGTTCACCATCGATCACCAGCCAATCGAAACCCGCGGTTCCCATGATCTCGGCGGTGACGGATTCAGCAAAGCTCATCCAGCAGCCAACCTGCAGTTTGCCCTGTATTAGAGCCTGTTTGAATGCGTTTTGTGGGGCTGCCATGCTGAAACCTCATATTTCGACCGCAGGGGGTGAGAAGGACAAGAAGCGGATGTCGATGGCATCTTCAACGGTCGTTTTGAATTGTCCAGCCCGAAATCGGCCCGCATGACAGTGCAAATTCGGGTGCGGGCGCTGCTGCTGCGTGTCGGGTTGCTTGCTTATATCCCGGATTTCGGTGATAATTTTCTTATGACCGACGATCTCCCTCTGACGTCGCGATCTTTGCCCATTGCGCTTTTGCGGGCGCGGGAAAAGGTTATGGGACCCATTCGAGCAATGCTGGCTGACGCTGGCGTCACGGAACAGCAGTGGCGGGTGTTGCGGGTGTTGAACGAAGAAGGCCCACAAGAGCCGACCCACATCGCCGATCGCGCCTGCCTGTTGCTGCCAAGCCTGACGCGCATTCTTCAGAAGTTGGAGAACCGTGGACTGATCACGCGGCGCAGCCATCCGGCTGACCGACGGCGTCAGGTTGTTGAGATCAATACAAAAGGGGTTCAGATCATTCGTGCCAATCTGGCTGCAAGCACGGCCCAGGGGGAACGTATTCGATCTCAGCTTGGACCGGACAAGCATGAGTTACTGCTGGATCTGCTGAACGAGTTGAAGGACCTCGACTCCTGATTATTGGCACTGTATCCGATGTCGTTGGTAGTGACCCCGCCGGAAACTGTAGGGGGAGTCTCCGACGGGGCGGCCAGACCCGGACTGGTCGTTGGTGCCTGGCCCAAGACCGGTTACGTCAAACCTGACGGTCCGGCCTGTGCTTCGGAGTATACGAAAAGCCTGAAATGTGGCTCTAAACAGGGTCTTTTTGGCCCATGGGGGAGGGGCCTAGCACCTATACTCTCCGAAACTGGTTTAGGCAGTTGCCGATCGGTAAATGGGTCAGCGTATGGTTTGTCGACGTCACTTTGGTGGAATGCTTTACCAAAGCTGCTGTTCTGAATTTTGACGCCGCACCGAAATCGGCACGGGCCTGACTACCTGAGGATTTAGCCCGGCTTTTGACTGAGCCAAGAGTTGTTTCGATCTGTTTGTGTACTGGTGAGACCATAAAAACTGATGAAACCAATTTTTGACACGGCGTCAGTCATTCAGGTCAGAATTGAGCCGTTTCACGCTGAAACACCTCCTCGAGATTGGCGAAATACAGCGTGTTTTCCGGGCTTGCTGGCGGGTTTGGCAGACGTAATATGGAAGTTACGCAACCTTCAGGGATTATCATGCCAAACAGCCTGTTTTCGCTTCCGGACCCGAACACCATCCCCGTTGTCGGCGCGGCGGCCGGATATCCCATTGGACGGATCTTCTGTGTCGGTCGAAATTATGCTGCCCATGCCGCAGAAATGGGGAATGAGGTGGATCGCGAGGCACCTTTCTATTTCACTAAATCCGCCCCGAACGCCGTACTCTCAGGTGCGACGGTTCCTTATCCTGCCGGGACCGAGAATTACCACCATGAGATGGAATTGGCATTGGCCATTGGAAAACCCGTGTTTCGCGCCACCAGTGCGCAGGCGTGGGATGCCATTTTTGCCTATGGCTGCGCCCTGGATATGACGCGCCGTGATCTGCAAATCCGCGAGCGCAACAAGCAGCGGCCCTGGGATCTGGGAAAGGACGTCGAAAACGGAGCGGTCTTTGCGCCGTTGACACCAGCTGCCGACTGGACCCCGGAGGATGACAAACGCATTCAGCTAAGCGTAAACGGAGAGCTGCGCCAGAACGCGACCCTGGAGGAGCTGATTTGGAAGATCGACGAGATTGTCATGCACCTGTCCGGCTTTTACCACCTGCGCCCCGGTGACCTAATCCTGACCGGTACGCCGGCTGGCGTTGGTCCAGTTGTTGCGGGGGATGTTCTGACGGGTAAGATTGATGGGCTGGAACCGATCAAATTGTCCCTGTCAGACGCAGAATAGACCCTATTTAGGGTCTTTCAGCCAGTCCTTGGCGAAAGTCACATGTTCCACACCGGCCAGTCGCCGCACCCGGTCCAGCTCGGCGTTCAGGCGTCGGGTACGGGCATCTGACCAGCGCACCCCGCGCTCGGGCCAGAGCGCTTTGACATGCAGCAGGTCACGATCGCGGTGGGCTTTCATATCGATACGGCCAATCATACGGTCGCCCTCGAGCAAAGGAAAAACGTAGTATCCATAGGTTCGTTTGGCCTCGGGGACGAAAACCTCGATGCGGTAGTGAAAGCCGAACAGCCGCTCGGCCCGGCGGCGGTCGCGCAGCATGGGGTCAAACGGGCTGAGCACGCGAATGCGGCCTGGCGGCTGCGGTACTTCGGTCGTCAGATTTGGGCGTGCGAATGCCTTGCGCAAGCGCCCATCGGCACAGTTGACCTCGATTTCTTCAATATCGCCACTTTCCAGCGACGCCGCGCACCAGTCTTTTGCCTCAGCCGCGCTGACGGTGTCCCAGAAAGCCGCCAACTCTCCGGATGTTGCAAATCCAAGCCGGTCCAATGCGGCGTTGCACAGCCAATCCACGGTCGCTTCGGCATCACAGGGCGTGTTTCCGGGGCAGAGCTGTGTTTCAATCACGCGCTCTGTCAGATCATAGCGTTTCTGGAACCCATCCCGACCGACGACGGTCAGGGCACCCGAGCGCCACAGATACTCCAACGCGGTTTTCGATGGGTGCCAGTCCCACCACCCGCCCGAGCCCTTCTTTTCATCCTTGCCAACATCCGAGGACGACACCGCCCCATGGTCGCGGATGTGTTGCAGGACTGTGTCAAACTGCTGTTCGAACCCATCCCGCCGCCAGTTCTTCCACCGCGCCTTCAACATATCCGCATCCCGCTGAAAGCGCAGATGCCAATGCTGATAGAATTTCATCGGAATCACCGCCGCATCGTGCGTCCAATGCTCGAAAAGCGCGTTATCCCTTTCATAGAGCCTTTTTAGGTCGGCGCCGCGATAGGCGGGCCTGCGCGAGAACAGGATCATGTCATGGGCACGGGCAACGGTGTTGATGCTATCAAGCTGAACAAATCCAAGCCGGTGGATCAGATCCAGAAGCGCGGAACCTTTGGCCGAGCCTGAGGGTTGTTCACCCAATACGTGCCGGTCCATGAAGATCGCCCGGGCCGTCCGGTTGTCGAGCCTTTTCAGGGATGTGTTCATCGCCGTTTCAGCGTGTCACCATAACTGATCGTGGGGGTCAGAGTAACGCGTGTCTCGATCTCAGTATCAGGATTTTCCAGACGTTCGGCGATAATCTGGGCAGCTTGGCGGCCGATTTCCAGACGACAGGCGTCCATCGTCGCGAGTTTTCGCGGCAAGCCCTGCAAAAGCTCGACATTGTTGAACCCGGCCAAGCCGATCTGTCCCGGAATATCGATACCCTGTTCCAGCAGGTACAGCAGGCCACCGGCCCCGATCATATCGTTCGAGTAATACAGGAAATCCAGCTCGGGTGAGCGTTCCAGCATGGCCTGGGTCATCTCGCGCCCTTTGGCCAGGGCCGATCCACCGGAATAGAACTCGCGATCCTCGATCTCGATCCCGTGCTTGCCAAGAACTTCGGTAAAGCCCTCGAACCGCTTCCGTGCGCGGTGATCCAGCGGCATCTTGGTGCCCATGAAACCGATATGCTGATACCCGGCCTTCAGGATTGCCTGTGCCATTTCGCGCCCCGCGCGGCGGTGTGAGATCCCCACCATCGCATCCACCGGCTTGCCATCCGTGTCCATGATCTCGACCACCGGAATACCTGCCGAATCTAGCATGGCTCGCGCGGCCTCGGTATGTTCAAGCCCCGCAATGATCACGCCGGAAGGCCGCCACGAGAGCATCTCGTACAGCACTTTCTCCTCTTTTTCGGGCAGATAATCGGTTACCCCGACCACCGGTTGCAATTCGGTGTCTTCCAACACCTGATTGATTCCTGTCATCACCTCGGGGAAGACCATATTCGAAAGCGAAGGGATGATCACCGCGATCAGATTAACCCGGCTGGACGCCAATGCGCCCGCGATCTTGTTGGGGACATAGCCAAGCTCCTTGGCGGCGGCCAGAACGCGGGTGCGGGTGGCGTCAGACACATCCCCCCGGTTACGCAGAACCCGGCTTACCGTCATCTCGGATACTCCGGAAGCCTCGGACACATCACGAAGGGTAAGCGGGCGTTTGGTTTCACTGTTCACGGGAGGCACCTGCGTTGTTGTTTTGTCCGATGGTAGCGTGAACAGGTCGGCGTGTACAACAATTGTGCAAAGGCGATGACAACCCGGAAAATCCCGGTTACAGAGAGCCTGGCACGGCCCCGTGGCTCAACTGGATAGAGCAGCCCCCTCCTAAGGGGCAGGTTGCAGGTTCGAATCCTGCCGGGGTCACCAAAAATACCGTATTGTTTAACAGATACCGGGTTTCCGCGGCCAGTGGCGCCGTCATGATTTGCTAAGCTTTGCGAGGTCATATGCCGAAACATATAAAATTCTCGCTAATCGTTCTTCAATAACCTTGCGCAGCCCCTCTGATCAGAACGCCACCGATCATGGCAAGAGCGATCCAGTCCGTGAGATATCGTTCGAAATGGTCACGTCAGTGCTTCGGAGGTTTGATCCGTCAGTTTGCCTGAAGTCAACGCAGCAAGGGCCACCATCACGGTCGCGGTCCCGAGGACCAGTGGCAATCCTCCGATCTGGTAGGTCAGGCCGGACAGAACCGTGCCGATCAGCCGGCCTATTGCATTTGCCATGTAATAAAATCCGACATCCATTGTCACACGTTCGGACCGGGTGAAAGCCAGGATCAGATAGGAATGCAGCGATGAATTCACCGCAAAGATTGCTCCGAAGATCAGCAGCCCAGCTACAAGCGTTATGGTCAGCCAGGTTTCAGGCCCATGTGACAGCGAAACGGCCAATGTTAGAGTCGCAGGAACGCAGAAAAGGGCACTCGCCCAACTGCGCGCCGCGCGGATCAAATCGCCTTCGGTTCGATCCGCCGCACGAAGGATCTTTGGCGCGTAGGCCTGCACTGCGCCATAGAGGATGACCCACACCGCCATGAATGTTCCGATCATGAAGAACGCGGAACGGTTGCCGTCCTCGGTGCCATCCGACAGGACGGCGTAGAAATAGATCGGGATGCCGACCACGAACCAGACATCGCGCGCACCGAACAGAAAGACCCGCGCCGCGGACAGCCAGTTCACATTGGCGGATTTTGACAATACTTCCGAGAATTTCGCCCCTTTTCGCCCCTTCGGCAGGCCCGCTGGCATGAACAGGATAACTGCGAACAGGATCAGTGCCAGAACCGCCGCCATGACCAGGATTGCCGCCATGAATCCCAACGTGGCCAGCATGGCCGCGCCCAACAGGAAACCCAGCCCTTTGACGGCATTTTTTGATCCGGTCAGCGCAGCGACCCACCGAAACAACCCTCCGCCCTCGGCCGGGGCCAGTAATTTGACTGATGATTTCGACGACATCTTGGCCAGATCCTTGGCCACTCCGCTTGCCCCCTGTACCATCATCACAAAGCTGACCGAGGCGGTAACGGTCCAGTGCGGATCAAGCTGTGTCATGGCAAGCAACGCCACCACCTGCAGCCCCAATCCTGCATAAAGGGTGGACGTCAACCCGAACCGGGCGGCAATCCAGCCTGCGGCCAGGTTGGTGACGATCCCAGCAATCTCATAAAGCACAAACAGATAGGCCAGCTGAACCGGTGAGAATCCCATGGTGTGAAAGTGCAGCAGCACCAACATCCTGAGCGCCCCGTCAGTCAGCATGAAGGCCCAATAAGCCGCCGTGACCGCGACATAAGCCGACAGTCCTTCGGGCCGCTGGGTCACAGCGAGGACCCGACCATCAGCGCCACATCCACCAAGCGGTGCGCATAGCCCATCTCATTGTCGTACCACGCATAGACTTTCACCTGTGTCCCGTTTGTCACCATGGTCGAGGGCGCATCGACAATCGAGGAGCGTTTGTCATTGGTGTAATCGGTAGATACCAGAGGGCGGGTTTCATAACCCAGAATATCCTTCAGGTCACCCTCAGCCGCCGCTTTTAAGAGGGCGTTGACCTCGTCAACCGTGGTGGCCCGCTCAACTTCGAATACGCAATCGGTCAGCGAGGCGTTCAAAAGCGGCACCCTGACGGCGTGACCGTTCAGACGCCCTTTGAGTTCCGGATAGATCAGTGTGATGGCGGTGGCCGAACCGGTGGTCGTCGGGATCAGTGAGTTGAGGGCCGACCGTGCGCGCCGCAAGTCCTTTGCGGGCCGATCAACGATTGTTTGCGTGTTGGTCACGTCATGGATCGTAGTCATCGACCCGTGGCGGATACCCAGATTCTCGTGGATCACCTTGACCACCGGCGCCAGGCAATTCGTTGTGCAAGAGGCCGCTGTCACAATTTTATGGGTCGCGGGGTCATATGTGCTTTCATTCACTCCAACAACGATATTTGCCGTCGGGCCGTCTTTGACCGGGGCAGAGACGACGACTTTCTTTACCCCGGCATCAAAATATGGGGCCAGCTTAGCCTCGGTCTTGAACACGCCCGTACAGTCGATCACGACATCAACGCCATCCAGCGGCAGGGTGTTCAGGTCTTTCGTGCCGATGAACGGCAGGTGGGCTCCATTCACAGTGATGCTGTCGGCATCAAAGCTGAATTCTGCATCCCAACGCCCGTGTACCGTGTCGAACTCCAACAGATGCGCGTGCATCTGGGGGTCGCCGACGGCATCGTTGATCCAGGCAATCTTTGCGCCCCGTTCCAATAAGGGCTTCAGGGCCAGTTTCCCCATTCGGCCAAGGCCGTTCACAGCGTAAGTCGTCATGGCGCATCCTCAAGTGGCGACCGCGCGATTTCATCAACGGCGGATTGCAGTGCGATCCGGTCCAGGCTTTCAACCGGCAGCGATGTAAAGGCTTGAACCCGACGCTTCAGCGCGCCGTACGCGTTTTGAAAGGCCAGGCTTTTCTCGGCATCGGTGCCTTCTGCCTTGACCGGATCCGCCATGCCCCAGTGACCGCTGATCGGCTGGCCTTCCCAGGCGGGGCATTCTTCGTTCGCAGCCTGATTGCAGACCGTAAAGACGAAATCCATTTCAGGTGCGCCCGGCCCCGAGAACTCGGATACATTCTTCGAGCGGAGCGCCGACGTATCGTGCCCCTTGTCTTGAAGGACCCGAATTGCAAACGGGTTGAGTTCGGAAAACGGTCGTATGCCGGCCGAATACACATTGAACCGATCCCCGCCGATATCTCGCAAAAGGGATTCGGCAAAGATCGACCGGGCAGAATTACCCACGCAAATGAACAACACATTGAACTTTCGGTCAGCCATGGTTTCGCGCCCTTTGGCCAAGGGCATGCAAAGATCGGGTCGGCCACGGCAGCAATCCACGAGCAGGAAATCGAACATGTGCTGCACGTTCTTCATCTCAATCGAATAGAGCAGTGACGTCCCGGATCGTTCCTGCTTGACCAGCCCGGATCGCTGCAACGCGTTGAGATAGTTCGACAAGGTGCTGGACTTGATCCCCAGTTCCGACGCCAGTTCCCCCGCTGGAACAGTGTCAGGATACCGTCGCATCAACATGCGAAATACGGTGATACGTTGCGGGTGGCCAAGGATGGCCAGCTGGTCGGTTATCTCTTCCATCATATTTCATGAAATATAGAATAATAAACTTAGAGTCAAAACTACTCATGCGTCGTTACAAAAATTTCACAAACTGGAAGCTCGCCCCATTGGATTGATCATTGGCCCAATACGTCGACGACAACCTCTGGTGAAAAGGGGGGAAAGGCCCGAACGGACATAACTGGTCTTGCAGGCTTTAGGCTGACAGTTTAAATGGGCCATCTCATCCGGTAGAGGCCAGTTCCGGATGACTCAAGGCGCCGCTGTAGCTCAGCTGGTAGAGCACGTCATTCGTAATGATGGGGTCGGGGGTTCGAGTCCCTTCAGCGGCACCACAAGTTTCAGTATCCACTCATTGGAGTAAACCCTCCGACCTCCAGTCGGACCTGCTTCAGCGCGGAGAATCGTGTTATGATCTTACCCTCTGGAAAATGAGCCGCAGCCGGTTCGAAGGCTCATTTTCCAGAGGGTAAGGTCATGTAGTATGACACTGGCAAGCACTGTGTTTTCTATCACTGCTACCATATCGTCTGGTCGACCAAGTATCGCTACTAGGTGCTGACCGGTGCGGTGCGCTTGCGGGTGCGCGCCATCATCCGTTGGGTCTGCCACGAGAACGAGGTCGACATCTTGCGCGGGGTGTTGTCGAGCAATCCCGTGCATTTGTTCGTGTCGGTGCCGCCGAAGATTGCCATCTCGGGTCCGGTGCGCAAGATGAAGGGCCGTTCGTCTCACAAGGTGCAACGGGAACTTCCCGCCCTGCGCAGCCGCTACTGGGGTCGCCGGTTCTGGGGCAGGAGGTATTTCTCAACCACCAACGGTGCCATCACCGAAGACATCGTGCTGCAATACCTCGAAAACCATATCGCCGATCCTACCGACGCCAGTCGGTGGTCGTTCAGTCCTAACATTATATGAATTGAGGGTAAGTGTTTGGTATTGTGCCTTAGCTCAGACAATCACTTTGATCGCTTCCTGTGCGCCCACGCCGAACACCCGTTTGTATCGCTCGATCTGATCCGCAGGGCCCATTGCCTTTTCCGGATTGTCCGACAGCTTTACCGTCGGGCGTCCGTTTGCGGATACGGCTTTGCAGACCAGTGAGAACGGTGCCAGCGCGTCATGAGGGACCAGTCCGCGGAAATCGTTGGTCAGCAAGGTACCCCAGCCGAAAGATACTTTGGTGCGGTCCGCAAACTGTGCATGCAATTCCTGAATACTGCCTACGTCCAACCCGTCCGAGAAAATGATCCGTTTTTGGGTCGGGTCCTCTCCGCGCGCTTTCCACCAGTCGATGGCCACCTCGGCGGCGGTAGCCGGGTCGCCGCTGTCGATACGAATACCGGTCCAGCCCGCCAGCCAGTCGGGCGCGTTGTCCAGAAAGCCCTTGGTGCCGTAGGTATCGGGCAGGATGATGCGCAGATTGCCGTCATGTTCGTCGTGCCAATCGCTGAGAACGTCATAAGGGGCCTGCGCCAGTTCGGCATCGGTGTCGGCCAACGCGGAATAGACCATCGGCAGCTCATGCGCGTTGGTGCCGATGGCCTCAACCTCACGCCGCATCGCGATCAGGCAGTTCGATGTCCCAGTAAACGCGGGGCCGAGCCCTTCTATCATCGCCTGCACACACCAGTCCTGCCACAGGAAGGAATGCCGTCGCCGCGTGCCAAAATCCGCGATGCCCAAACCGTTGATCGTACTCAGCTTCTCGATCTTTTCCCACACGCGGGTCATCGCGCGGGCATAAAGCACCTGTAGCGCAAACCGGCGCATGTCGTTCAGCACCGCGCGCGACCGCAATTCCATCAATACCGCCAGCGCCGGAATTTCCCACAACATGACCTCGTGCCATTTGCCTTCGAAGGTCAGTTCGTACTGATCGCCTTTGCATTCAAGGTGGTAAGGCGGCAGGCGCATATTCTCGAACCATTCCATGAAATCGGAACGGAACATCTGGCGCTTTCCATAGAACATGTTGCCCCGCAGCCAGGTGCTTTCCCCCCGGCTGAGATTAAGCGAGCGGATATGATCCAGCTGTTCCCGCAACTCGCCTTCATCAATCAAACGGGCCAAAGGCACGTGATTCGACCGGTTGATCAGGGAAAACACCACGTTTGTTTGGGGCTTGTTTCGAAACACTGACTGGCACATCAGCAGTTTGTAGAAGTCTGTGTCGATTAAAGACCGGACAATCGGGTCAATCTTCCATTTATGATTGTAGACACGGGTCGCGATGTCGACCATGGGGAACTCCTGCGATTTCCGTAGTTAGATCAATCGATTTCGGGAATGGCAAGAGTCGCTGATTTGGTGACAATGCCAGCATGACGTCACATTACGGGCTTATTGTGCAGTGTCTTCGCCGGTTAGTGAGAAAAGGGGATGGTAAGACGAAACTGAGTTTGTGAATGGGTCTCGAGTACGATTTTGACATTGTTAATGTAGCACTGAACGATTTCGACCCCGAAAAGCTGGGGTCAGCCTCTGATGTGGAACGCCAGGTGTGTGCGGTGTTTCGCGACATCAGAACAGCCGATGCGCTACGGGGAACATCGCCGAAAATCCGCAAGATTTTCCTGGATGCGGGGTTCAGCCTCGAGTCGCGGAACAGCGGCATCGTGCCCGGTGTGTTTCCGGCCGAAGATCAGGTGGACCGGGTCAGGATTCTGCGTTCTCTGTTTGAGAACATAAAATCGCGCGGCGTTCAGGGGGAGTATTGCGGCGAGTTCAACCTGTGGGACTTTCTGCATTACATACGGATGGCACAGCCCATGGCCGGGATCGTGCGTACGCGTCAGGTGCGCAAACCGCCGCCACCGCCACAGCAGCCCGTTTCGGCACGTCGGCGTTCTATTTCGGGGCGTATCGGGCTGGCGTTCGGGCTGGCCGTTATTCTGTTTGTGACGATCAAGCTGCTGGCAGCTGCCGGGGCGACACCTTAGGCCAGCGTAACACCGGCATCGCGCATGGCCTGTTTTGCGGCAGCCAGCGATCCGTCCATGTCAATCGCGCGGCAGGCATCCATCCGGACTGTAATATCAAATCCCAACCGGGCAGCGTCTACAGCCGAATAGTGAACGCAGAAATCGGTCGCCAATCCAACCAGTGTCAAACGGGTGATGCCTCGGGTTTCAAGATAGCCTTTCAGGCCTGTTGGCGTCTGATGGTCGTTTTCGAAAAACGCCGAGTAGCTGTCGATGCCACTGCGAAACCCCTTGCGCAGGATCAAATCGCCATCGGTGCGCAACTCGGGGTGAAACGCGGCACCTTTTGAGCCCTGAACGCAATGGTCCGGCCACAGCACCTGCGGGCCATAGGGCATGTCGATCAACTCCAACGGGCTTTTGCCATTGTGCGTGCTGGCGAACGAAGAATGCCCCGCCGGATGCCAGTCCTGCGTCAGGATCACGGTGTCAAACTCCTCCATCATGGCGTTGATCGGCGCGACGATTTCATCTCCTCCGGCCACTGCCAAGGCACCGCCGGGGCAAAAGTCGTTCTGGACATCAATGACAAGCAGGGCATGGGTCATGGCGGCCTCCGTATAACTGCCTTATCGGTAGGGGGCTGGGCGCGGGGCGTCAATGCAATCCCTTGCGACTCCGGGTTTGCGAGGGTAGATCGCGCATATGTACACGATCGCTGCCCTCTATCACTTTACCCGATTCCCGGACCCTGTCGCGCTGCGCGAACCGTTGCTTGATCTGTGCCGCGCGCAGTCCGTCACGGGAACGCTGTTGCTGGCGCAAGAAGGCATCAATGGCACCATCGCAGGCCCACGCGCCGGGATCGATGCGGTTCTTGCGCATATCCGGGCTCTGCCCGGTTGCTCGGATCTGGAGTGGAAAGAGGCGTCCTCGGACCATCCGCCTTTCGGCAAGATGAAAGTGCGGCTGAAGAAAGAGATTGTGACCATGGGTCAGCCGGATGTCGATCCGCGCGCCCGTGTCGGCAACTATGTCGATCCGCAGGACTGGAACGATCTGATCCGTTCGGACGATGTCGTGGTGATCGACACCCGCAATGACTACGAAGTGGCGATCGGCACGTTTGAAGGCGCAATAGACCCTGAAACAGCCAGTTTCCGCGAATTTCCGGCCTGGTGGGAGGCGAACAAAGATCGCTTTCACAACAAGCGCGTTGCCATGTTCTGCACCGGCGGTATCCGGTGCGAGAAGTCCACCAATTACCTGCTGGGGCAGGGGGTCGAGGATGTCTATCACCTCAAAGGTGGTATCCTGCGCTATCTTGAAGAGATGCCATTCGAAGACAGCTCGTGGCAGGGTGACTGCTTTGTGTTCGACAACCGCGTCTCGGTTGGCCACGGCCTTGTTGAAGGGCCGCACAAGCTGTGCCATGGCTGCCGTCGCCCGATCCTGCCCGAGGATATGAAACGCCCCGAATATGAACATGGCGTGTCCTGTCACCAATGCATCGACCAGACCTCCGAGGCTGACAAGATGCGCTTTCGTGAACGGCAAAAGCAGATAGTGCTTGCGCGCAAGCGGGGCGAGCCGCATTTGCGGCAGGACTGAAAGCGGGTTGCAGGCCCTTGCTTTAGGTCGGATGATCACCGTCAGACTAGGCTGAGAGGGCGTTCATGCACCGCAAACCCACAACTCTGGAAGAATGGAAATCGACCCTGATTGCTGCATTGGGGCTGGTTCTGACAAGTTTTCTTGCCTGGTTCGGGCTATCGCGTCTTAACGAAACCGCTGCGGGTGACATGATCGGAACAATCGCGTCGGTTGGCCTGCTGATCTGGCTGGTGTCGCAATCCTGGTATTACATGACCCAGGTTACATCGCCGCGACGGCTTTTGTTCCTGATGGGTGTGTCATTCATCCAGGTCGTCCCGTTCCTGTTCGCCGCCGTCTACGGAGCTTTTGGGTACAACGATAATTGTGTGGTCGGGGCGCAGGGTCCGGGGGATGTCCTGTATTTCTCATATGTCACCTTCACCACGGTCGGGTATGGCGACATGTCCCCGACCGGCCTGTGCCGCGGGCTTGCCGTGTCCGAGGCTGTGACCGGTTACATTCTGCTGGGAATGTTTGTTGCGGCTGCGGTTGCGCTATATACCCGCAATCATGCGCCAGAAGACCCTAAATAAGGGTTATCTGTTGTGGTCAATCCAGCGGGACATCATTTTCTTGTCTCGAAAACACTCGGACGGGATCGGGCGACGCTTGCTGCGTGAAATCCGTTCAGCGAACGCCACCTGCTTGCCCGTCGGGTAATTGTCGAATTGCGAGGTGCCACATGATTTGTGGGCCGAAATCCAGTCGGACAACAATCGCCTGTCACGTTGAACTTCGACCGGGATCTCAAGCGCTGATTTCTCGGCAATGGCGCGCGCATATCGCATCTGCCGGTCTGTTACCGGAAGCAGGTGGTAGTCATTGTTTGGCCCGTTCAGGGCCGCGTGGCGCATGTGCTGGGTCATCGGTTTGTCCTCTGACTGTGTGGAACATATATAGAACATTAACCAAAGAATTTCAAGATTTGTGCGCGGTGGCAGGCGTGACCTTGCCGCTTGGATGATTTTATTGACTGGCCAGTCAATAACCATTAGGGCCGATTCAAAATGACCAAATGCCCCGCCCGGACGGGGTCGAGCGAAAAGGACACGGTATGAAGTTTCAGCCCAAGGCCAGCCATTTCATCGACGGCACCTATGTCGAGGATACCGATGGCGCGGCCATTGACGTGATCTACCCCGCTACCGGCGAGGTGATTGCCCGTCTGCATTCGGCGACACCGGCGATTGTAGAAAAGGCTCTGAACAGCGCGAAAACCGCTCAGGCAGCTTGGGCCGCACTGACCGGAACAGAACGCGGCCGCATTCTGCGCCGCGCGGCCGACATTATGCGCGACCGCAACTACGACCTGTCGGTTCTGGAAACCCATGACACCGGCAAACCGATTCAGGAAACCACGGTGGCAGATGCCACATCGGGTGCAGATGCGCTGGAATATTTCGGCGGGTTGGCCGCCTCTCTGACCGGCGAGCATATTCCGCTGGGCGGTGGAGATTTCGTCTACACCATCCGTCAGGCGCTGGGCGTTTGCGTGGGCATTGGTGCGTGGAACTATCCCACGCAGATTGCCTGCTGGAAAGGTGCCCCGGCGCTGGCCTGCGGCAACACAATGGTCTTCAAGCCTTCGGAAACCACGCCCCTTTCGGCATTGAAAGTGGCCGAAATTCTGGTCGAAGCCGGCGCACCCAAGGGTGTCTACAACGTGATTCAGGGCTATGGCGACGTGGGGGCCGCACTGGTCACCGATCCGCGTGTAGCCAAGGTCTCGCTGACCGGATCGGTGCCGATAGGCCGCAAGGTCTATGCCGCGGCAGCTGACGGCATGAAGCACGTCACCATGGAGCTGGGCGGCAAATCTCCGATGATCGTCTTTGAGGATGCCGACATCGAAAACGCGGTGTCCGGCGCGATCCTTGGCAACTTCTATTCATCGGGCCAGGTCTGCTCCAACGGTACCCGCGTCTTTGTGCAAAAAGGGATCAAGGATGCCTTCCTGAAACGCCTGTCCGAACGTCTGGCCAATGCCAAAATCGGCGATCCGATGGACGAGGACGTCAGCTTTGGCCCGATGGTCAGCGAAAACCAGTTGAACATCGCGCTGAGCTATGTCGACAAAGCCAGGGCCGAGGGCGCAAGGCTGGTGTTCGGCGGCAACCGGATCGAAGGCGACGGTTTCTACATGCAACCAACCGTTTTTGCGGATGTGAACGATGACATGACCATCGCGCGCGAGGAAATCTTTGGCCCCGTCATGTCGGTGCTGGATTTCGACACGGAATCCGAGGTCATGGCCCGTGCCAATGACACCGAATTTGGTCTGGCTGCAGGCGTCTTCACCAATGACCTGACCCGCGCGCACCGTGTTGTGGCCGGGTTCGAGGCGGGGACCTGTTATATCAACACCTATAACCTTGCCCCGGTCGAGGCCCCGTTCGGGGGATCGAAAATGTCGGGTGTCGGACGCGAGAATTCGAAGCTTGCGATCAACCATTTTTCGGAAATGAAAACAGTCTACGTGTCCATGAACGGCGTCGAAGCCCCTTACTAGTGTCTCTTCTTCATACGTTTTCCTCTGTTCCCGACATTTGGCGTCGGGAACAGAGTACAAGCCCGCCCTTACCTGTGGCTGACTTTCCTGTACCGGCCCCGCCCGACAGGAGAGCTCTCATGACGCATAACCCGCAGACAAATACATTTTCCAGGGTTGCCGATTTCACGCTGACCCGCGCGGCCTCGGACATGCCCGAAAGCGCACTAGAGGCCGCGGCGCTGATGATGCTCGACACGATGGGGATCCTGATCGCATCCGGCCCGATGCAGGCAGGTGTGATCGCTCGGGACACGGCAGCGTTGCTTTATGCCAGCTCCGATCCTGCTTATGGCGCACGGATGCTGTTCGATGGTCGTACCGTCAGCATGGCAGGTGCTGCCTATGCCGCCGCTACGCAAACCGACAATCTGGATGGTCACGACGGATATAACCCCACCAAGGGCCATATCGGGGTGGTCGTATTGCCAGCGCTGTCCGCACTGGCCGAACATTGCCCGAACCTGACCGGACCCGAGGCTTTGGCAGCGGTCGTCACCGGGTACGAGGTGGCCGGGCGCGCGGGCCTGTCACTGCACGCCAGTGTCAGCGACTACCACACATCCGGTGCCTGGAACGCGCTGGGCGTGGTCGCGATGGCGGCGCGCCTGCGCGGATTGTCTGCCGACCAGATGCGGCAGGCGATGGGGATCGCCGAATATCACGGGCCACGCAGCCAGATGATGCGCGAGATTGCCAACCCGACAATGCTGCATGACGGGTCGGGCTGGGGCGCGATGGTGGGGCTTTCCGCCGCTGTTCTGGCTGAACGCGGCTTTACCGGCGCGCCCGCCATCACCATCGAGGCGGAAGAGGTCAAACCCTACTGGGATGATCTGGGCACCTTCTGGCAGGTCGAACATCAATATGTAAAACCCTATCCGATCTGTCGCTGGGCCCATGCCGCGATTGATGGCGTGCGCGCTGTCATGATCGCGCATGACCTGACCAGCGCGCAGATCGAAACAGTGCATATCAACAGCTTTCATCAGGCGGCCTGTCTTTTTGCGGGGCTGCCCGAAACAACTTCGCAAGCGCAGTATTCCCTGCCATTTGCCGTGGCAGTTCAGGCCGTTTACGGGCGCATCGGCGTTGAACATATCTCAAGGTCTGGCCTGTCTGATCCCGCGGTCGCCAATCTGATGTCCCGCATCACGGTCGCGGAAAGCGAACACCACAGCGTCCGGTTTCCTGAAGGGCGCTGGGCAGATGTCACGATCACAACAACGGATGGCCGTGTTCTGAAATCCGGGGATATTCATGCCCGCGGCGGCCCCGAGGCCCCCATGACACGGGACGACGTCATCGCCAAATACATGCAGTTTGCAGCCCCTGTGCTTGGGGAAGTACGTGCCGACCGCATCCGTCGTGTAATACTTGGCTGGCCGGACAAAAGCGTGCGGTATGCAGACCTGACACCGCTGATTTTTGATCCGCCAGAACCGTGAACCGCGCCCCGTCCTGCCTGCATCGATCCGGGCAATTGGTCCGGTCGGTTGGGAAACCTCACTCCACCCTGACCGTGTTCAGCATTTCGACGATCCTCTGCCGCGTTGCCTGACTGTCCTCCAGTAGGCTTCCCGCATCAGCCAGCGGCATGCCTGACACGCGAACCGGCGGGGCCAAAAGGGCCTCCGCAGTTTGGTTGAGGCTTGCGTATTTTCCGTCAGATGGCCCCGATCTTTTCCCCGGCAACCCGGCCAGCCATAGGTATCGGTTCGCCTCGTCCTGTTGCCCGCGGCTCTGCATGAGTTCGGCCACTGCGGCGTAGTCCTGCACCTTGTCCAACGCCTGCGCCCGCAGGACGAGCGCCTCATCCGAGGTATCATTGGCCAGCTCAAGCATGGCCTGTTGCGGGCGGTCCGACAACAACGCCGCACGGGCGCGCAAACGGGCGCGCTCTGATCGCCGGGCCTGATCTTCAGGCCTGTTTGTCAGCGCAACGGCCTGATCGGCAAAGCCAAGCACGGCCAAGCGTTCGGCCAGTGCAATCGCGGTATCCGTGGACAGCGCCGCCATGCGATCCGACTGCTGCACCAGCGTAACCTGACGCAAAAAGGTAAGGTCGTCTGATCGCTCTGCCAGCAATTGCAGGTGACGGTTGAAAGCGCTGTTGCTGTCCGGGCCGTCTGGCAAAGACTGGATCACATCGAATGCGCTGTCGAAATCCTGACTCAGACCCAGGGCAATCGCATGGGCGCGGTTCATCATCGGGCCCAGTTCGGATCGCCGGAATTCGATCGCGTAAGACGCGGCCAGTTCAAGTTCCCTTGAAGACACGGCCTTGCGGTCGGACCATCGCTTTTTCACCAACCGGGCCAAAGCCAAAGGCGCTTCGGTCTTGGTCCCGGCTAAGGTCGCGACCTCGGTCAGCAGGGCCTCTTCAAGGGCGCTGTTGCCTTCGGCTTCGGCGACGCCAGCCCGGGCCAGCGTGGCGTTCGGGGACGGGTTCTGTTCAACCCGGTCGACCGAACGCATGATCCTGCGCGCGGCCTCCAGTTCGTGCGTGTCTGTCAGGATATCCGAAAGCCGCGCGCCAAGATGGCGGCGAAGATGCTCTGGCAGCTTTGCAAAGCTGTGTTCGATGGCTTCAAGATGTGCGTCGGATGCCAGCTGACCTTCGGACAGCACGGCCCAAAGTGCGACGTCGCCGTTACACCGTTGCTGGCCCCTGAATGGATTTGGCACCTGTGCTGGCCGCTCATCCACCAGCCGTGCAATCCCTTCAACATGTCCAGCCTCATCCGATGGGGTGTTCAATAACTGCAAAACCTTTTGCGCCTCGGCCCCAAAGCCGTGATAGGCATAGAGCTTTGCCAGGCTCAGCGCACTTTCCGCGTCAAGACGGTCGAACTCTTTGTATAGGGCGGTGCGCAAGGCGGACACCTGCTCTGGAAACGGGCGCGTCCCGGACCATGTCGTGAACCCCAGTTCAGCCGTTGAGATACAAACCGGGTTGTCGTCGATCTGCTGCAAACCAGAGTTCAGAATGTCCTGCAGATCATCCAGAACCGAGGTCACGCGGATGTTCGATGTCAATCCGGGTAACAGCGTCACGGCCTCGGACGAGGCAGAACGGCGCGGTCCGACAGGTGCCAGATTCAGGTCAAGCAGCTCACGATCCGCCCCTTGCACCAGACGGGTCGACAATTGATCCCAGATCCATTGCGGCTGCCCGGTCAGAAGCGGCAGGTCGAGCTGGGAAGGAAGCTTTTGTTCCGGGGGCTGAGGTTTCAGAGCATCCCGATTTATTCGGGTCGGCGGAGGGATATCTGCAAGTAGGGGCGGCAGGGCTATTGCTGGTGCAATGTCCAGAACGATCATCGAGTTTCGAAACAGGAACGCCGACGCCGTGCAATCGCACCCGAATTCCAGCTCAAGCGCGCCACCGGGTTGCGCCTGCGACAGCGCGGCCAGCCGATCTGATGTCAACCGCGCAAACACCGAACCCGTCCGAAATGTGACACCCTTCAGGTCAATTGCCAGCTTGGCACCGTTCTTACGCTGGCTCAGAACCCAGCCCGTATCCGGTGGAACGTTGAAAACCAGCCGGGTGTAGCCGTCATGTTCACCGGACCGCACAATCACCTCTTCAGAGGTTGCGGCCGTTGCAAGCGTGATCAACGCTGCTAACAGTATCCCGATTTGCCTCATGCCGCTGCCCGTTTAAGCTCTTTCAACGCATCCTCAAGCTCGGAGAAACCGGGGCGGTTATGCGTTGGTGTGTTCTGGCGTCCCACCTCAATGCACATTGCGGCATTGTGGTTGTGCAGGTTTGCAACCAGAACTTCCTTGATCAGCTGATAGAAGTGGTTGTCTTCCTCGACCACGGATTTCAGCTTGGCCGCAAAGGGACCAACCAGTCCGTAGGCCAGAAAGACGCCCAGAAACGTACCCACAAGGGCGCCGCCGATCAGTTTTCCCAGAACTTCCGGTGGCTGATCAATGGACCCCATTGTCTTGATTACCCCCAGAACGGCGGCGACAATTCCAAGCGCGGGCAGGCCATCGGCCACGGTTTGCAAGGCGTGGCTCGAATGCAGGGCATGGTGGAAATTCGCCTCCATCCGCTTCTCCAGAACCTCTTCGACCTGATGCGGATCGTCGTAATTCATCGCCGCGGATCGCATCGTGTCGCAAATCAGATCAACCGCTTCTTTGTCGGCTAGAATTCTGGGGTAGGAGGAAAACAGGTCAGAGCTGCCGGGGTCTTCGATATGCTGTTCCACCTCTACCGGATTGGCGCGGGCAATGCGAATGAGGGAAAACAGCAGGCACAACAGGTCGCGGTAATCTTCGGGCTTCCATTTCGGGCCTTTGAAGACTTTCCCCATGTCCTTGATCGTGTGTTTCACGCCGCCGATGTCGTTGCTGATCAAAAAGGCACCAATCGCGGCACCACCGATCATCATCATTTCAAACGGAAGCGACTTTAGAATGATGGTCATCTTGCCGCCAGCGGCCAGATAGCCGCCGAAGACCATCACGAAAATGACGACAATTCCAACAATTCCAATCATCTGAGATCTCCGGCTATGTGTGTTGCAACCGCGGGGGACACGGGCGGCTATTCCTGCGGGGCCGAGGCGTTTCGGCCCGCCATGACAACGCTGATCGTATAGGCCGCTTCGGGGCTGAGCCCCGCCAGAACCCCGGCTGCTGCATCCGGTGGCATGCGTGACAAAAACCCGGCGGCAAAGGTCGGGTCCATGGTTTCGAACAGCGCGGCCGCGTCTTTCGGCTTCATGTTCTGATAGACATCGGTCAGGCGCGTCAGGTCGTTTTCCGCCGCCCTGTCCGCTAGCGCCAGAGTGGTTCGCAACGCCTCCTCGGCCTCCTCAAGCGCGACCATGCGCATCTCGATAGCCTGACCCGCGATTTCTAGAGCGTTTTCCCGCTCGCGCAGCATGTCTTCCTTTTGTTTGACACGCTCTTCGCGGCGCAGAAGCTCGGTCAGCAGAACCTGCATGTCACGGGTGTCCGGCGGGGCGGGTTCATCGTGTTCCGCCTCAGGTTTGGCGGGTTTGGCAAAGGCGGGTCCGGCTTCCAGCCCAATGCGAATGGCGGCCGAGCCGATCATCAGCAATGAGATCACGGCAAGTACACCTCCGCGGGGTCGAGCGTTGGGATTGTTGGTCCGCGCGCGGCTCATGCCTGCGCCTCGCCTTGCCTGCGGTCATGCCGGAAGAACATCAGCCCCTCAGGTGGTCGTGCCAGTTCTTGGGGCGCAGCGGCTTCGCTGGCCTGCGGCTCGGGTTTGCCTTCGTGCTTCACGCTCTCCGGAACTTCGGTGATGGTGCTTGTCTCTGAAACCTCTACCTCGGGTTGGGGATCAGCGTCTTTTTCGGGCACGACGTCGTGCATTGACGCCATCATGAGTTCCAGCCGCTGTGCCACCGTTTCGGCGCGCCCCGTCAGCGCCCTAAGCTGGTCGCCCGACTGGTCAGAGGCGTTGCGCGCATCATCAAGTGATTTCCGCAACTCTTCCGCTTGGGTCGACAGCACCGCCACCGCGCCGCCGACGCCCTTTTCAAGATCGGCAAAACGCTTGAGACGGCGCGACAGCACAAAACAATACAGACCCGCACCCATGGCGCCGGCGACCAGCAAAATATCCGCAATCAGCTCCAATTTCGCCTCCTAGTTCAGAACAAATTCCATCACCAGCACGTCGCGCACGCGACCTTCGCCAACGACAATCTCGATGCGGCGCAGCAGGTGGCCCCGGATGCGCATCAACGCCAGTGAATCTTCAAGATCTTTCAATTCGATGGCCCGCAGATACCCGTTCAGGACATCCATGATTCGCGGTCGCATTTTTTCCACGTCAGTCATGTACAGGGCGTTAACCTCAAGCTGTGCGTGAAACTTCAGATGCCGCGCGCCGCCGGAATTCACCGAAACGATCACCGGCGGCAAATCGAGAAAGGCAACATCCGCCAATGCCTTGGCCGGTTCTTCCTTTTCCAAATCATGGCTTTCCGCCTTCTCGGCCTTGTTCCCCAGCGGCAGCAGCCCGGACGAGGTCAGGAAATACCCACCGACGGCACCGGAGATGGCCAGAATCACCCCGACGATGATCCCTTTTTTTCCCTTCTTTTCCGGGGTTTCCGCCTGTTCAGCCGTTGCGTCGGTCATGACGTCCTCATTCCTGTGATCCGCCCAGTCATAACCTTGCAGGGACTAACCGATTGTTAAGGGCAATCGTCCAAACAGAGGACGCGCCGGGCAGAATGTCGGCGAGTCGGAGGTGAGCGTGCAGCAGATCGGAACTGTCTGGGCAAGTTTGGACAGGCGTAAACAAATCTTCGTTGCCGGTGCTGTTGTGCTGGTGTTTCTGGGGATCCTCGGGATGTCGCGCCTTGCGACGGCACCGTCGATGACCCTGCTTTACGCGGGTCTGGAAAGCAGTGCCGCCGGGGACATCGTGCGTGCGCTGGATCAGCGTGGCGTGACCTACGAGATTCGGGGCGGATCAATTTACGTCTCTGGCGCACAACGGGACGAGCTGCGGATGACTTTGGCCAGCGAAGGACTGCCTGCCAACGGCAACAAGGGCTATGAACTGCTGGATTCGCTGAACGGCTTCGGCACCACATCCCAAATGTTCGATGCTGCCTACTGGCGCGCGAAAGAGGGGGAACTGGCGCGCACGATCGTGGGCAGCCCGCATGTCAGCCAGGCCCGCGTTCATATCGCCAACGGCTCTGCCAATCCGTTTCAGCGCAGCGTCGCACCGACGGCTTCGGTCTATCTGGTGCCCTCGGGGGGCGATATCACAGGCGATCAGGCCAAGGCCATCCGGTTTCTTGTCGCCTCTGCCGTCAGCGGGCTGACACCCGAGAGTGTGACTGTGATCGATTCGAACGGGTCCGTGATTGGCGGGCAGGACACCGCCGTGGCCGCCGACACGGCGGATGACAAGGCGCGGCAGCTGCGGGAACGGGTTCTGCGTCTGGTCGAGGCGCGAGTTGGCACGGGGAATGCCGTAGTCGAGGTCAGCGTCGATACTGAAACCAGGACAGAATCCCTGCGTGAGCGGCGCTTTGACCCCAAGGGCAGGGTGGCTATCAGCACGGATGTCGAGGAACGCTCCGACAGCGCGCGCAACCAGTCAGCCGATGTCACGGTGGCCTCAAACCTGCCCGACGGCGATGGTGCGGGGGGGGACGAATCGAATTCGACCGCGACCCAGACACGTGAGCGGGTGAATTACGAGGTTTCCGAAACCGAGCTGGAAGTGCACACCGCCCCCGGTGCGATCAAACGCCTGACGGTTGCCGTTCTGGTCAACGGAACGCGGGCGCTGGATGCTTCGGGCGCTGAATCCTTCACGCCGCTGCCGCAAACAGAACTCGACGCACTTGAGGAACTGGTGGCCTCGGCTGTGGGATTTGACGCCGCGCGCGGGGACGTCATCACGCTGAAATCATTGGATTTACCAGTGGTCACGCCGCAAGGCACGCTGGTTTCCTCTTCGCTTTGGCAAAACATCCATCTGGACGCCATGTCACTGATTCAGATGGCAGCGCTGGCGCTGGTGTCACTGGTGCTGGCGTTGTTCGTGATCCGTCCAATCCTGATGAAACCCGCGATGGTCCCGGCGCTGTTGCCGGCCGCGGAGGGAGGGGCACCGGCCCCGTCGGTCCTGACCGGTGAAATCGCGGCGGACGGAACGGCAGAGTTCACGCCGCTGCCCCAACAAGGGGCCGTTCCCGTGCTTGGGGTCAGTGCCATCGGGGATCCGGTTGATCGGTTGCGCGCAATGATCGGCGACAAGCAGGAAGAAACGGTCGAGATCCTGCGCAGCTGGCTTGAAGAAGGTGAGGAGCGCGTGTGATGTCCATCGCTCATCTGCTTGAGGATTTCACCACTCGGACCAGCGCCGAAGCCGTTCTTTACCTGGACGAGGAAACGCTGGAGGAACAACGCCTTGCCGCGTTCGAAAACGGGTACGGCGCCGGTTGGGAAGACGCCGCGCAGGCGCAGGAACAGAACCGCGACCGCGTTTCGGCCGAACTGGCGGGATCGCTCGAGGATATGTCCTTCACCTATCACGAGGCGCTTACCCGGATGACATTGTCTCTGGAACCGATGTTCGAAAGCCTGGTTCAGACCGTATTGCCTGACATGGTCGAACGCGGGTTGGCCGCCCGGATCGTCGAACAGCTTTGCGAAATGGCGCGCACGGAAATCGAACAACCGATGCAGATCATGGTGCCGGAAGGGTGCGCGCAAGCGGTGCAATCCCTGCTGCCGCAGACCCTGCACTCCGCACCGCGCGTCATCGAAGACCCTGGCCTGGCCCCCGGACAGGCGCGATTGCAGGTCGGCACAAGCCGGCGCGAGATTGATTGCGCGACCCTGCTGTCCACCATTGCACAGGCATTTGACGCATACGTCTTTGAGGCAAGAAAGGCTTTGTCCAATGAATGACACCCAGTTCCCGAAAACCGAAAAACCCAATCCTTTCGAAACTGTTCCGATTGAAGTGACCGTTTCGGTAGGTCGCGCCCGCCCGTTGATCCGGGATTTGCTGAACATGGGTGAAAACGCGGTTCTGACTCTGGACAAGCGGATCGAAGACCCGGTCGACCTGTATGTCGGGGATCAGCTGGTGGCGCGCGGGGTGCTTGAGGAGATGGAGGGCGATCAGGCGGGGCAGCTGGCCGTGCGCCTGACCGAGATTGCGGATCTGCAAAACGGAATCGGCTGATGCGCTATGTGATCTGGCTGGGTCTGGCTGTAGTGGTGTCCCTGCCGTCGATGGCGGCGGCTCAGGATGTGACCCTGTCGCTGGGCGAAGGCGGTTCGATCTCGGCCCGCACCATCCAGCTGATCCTGTTGATCACGGTGCTCAGCGTTGCTCCGGGTCTGGCGATCATGATCACCTGTTTCCCGTTTCTGATCACCGTGCTGTCGATCCTGCGGCAGGGTGTTGGCCTTCAGCAATCACCGCCGAATATGCTTTTGGTCAGTCTTGCGCTGTTTCTGACTTATTTCATCATGGACCCTGTGTTCACCGAGGCCTGGACCGCGGGAATACGCCCGATGATGGAAGAAACCATGGCGGTCGAGCCCGCGCTGGAACGCGCGTTAGAGCCGTTTCGCACCTTCATGGCGAACCGGCTGGATTCAGATACGTTTTATGCAATGGCGGCCCTGCGCCCCGGCGGTGACGCGATCGAGCTGTCAGCTCAGGCCCCGTTATCGGTGTTGATGCCCTCTTTCATGCTGTCCGAGATCGCGCGCGCCTTTCAGATCGGGTTCCTGATCTTCCTGCCCTTTCTGATCATTGATCTTGTGGTTGCAGCGGTATTGATGTCGATGGGCATGATGATGGTGCCACCTGCCATCGTGTCTTTGCCGTTCAAGCTGGCGTTTTTCGTAATCGCTGACGGGTGGGCTTTGATCGCAGGCGCGTTGGTTCGCAGCTACATGCCGTAAATCTGTCAGGCACGCGCATCACGAGAAAGGGTCAGGCAGACCCGACCCTCTTGAACTTCCAAAAACACGAGCTGTCCGGCACACTTTTGTGCCGGAAACGGCTTAACCCGTCTTTTTCAGGTCCGAGATCAGTTGATTCAGATTGCCTTTGCGGGCGTCCAGCATCGCGCCGATTTCGGTTCGCTCGGTCAGCAACAGATTCACGCCTTCGATGAACATGTTGTAGAACTTGTCCCGACCTGATTTGTCGGAAACAAGGAACGTTACGTCGAACGGGGCTGATCCGCGCAGCTTGACCAACGTGCGAACCTCGTACCCGGCTTTGATCTTGCGGGCATTGCGAACATCGACCTCACCGCCGATAAATTCACGAAAACGGCGACCGTATTTACGCGAGATATAGCCCTGAAATGCAGCGGTGAACTGTTTCAGCTGGGTCGGGCTGGCTGTGCGGGCGTCCGCACCCAACGCATAGCGCGCCATGATCGGCACATCAGCATATTGAACAAAGATCTTTTCGAAATCGCGCAGCATCGCTTTTTCGGATTTACCCGACTCGATCACCCGGTTGATGTCGGAAACCACGTTGGTCACAAGCGCCTTGGCGGCGGCCTCGGTCTGGGCAAAGGCAGGTACGGGCAGCACTGCCAGCGCAAGCCCGGCTGCGATAAAATGGCGACGGTTCAACGCGTTATTCAGCATAGGGGTCCTCATAGGGGTCAAGATAGGGGTCCCTGACCGGGTCCGTCCCGGTTTCGGCATAGGGGTCAGAATACAAGTCCAGATAGGCGTCTTCGTCATCTCTTGCCAGTTCGAAGCGGCGGTTTTGCAGATAGATCAGGCGAGCCTGCGCATAGCTGTCGGCACTTTCGTAAAGAATGGAATCGACAGTATCCGAGAACCGACCCCGATCCCCCATGCGCCGCACAATTTCGGCGTAGACGCCAAGATTGTCGGCGGGGCGGGTCGGGCTGAAATTGATCGGATTCGAGAACAGGTTGACCACAACCCCGATCGCATCCCTTTGGGTCGACGGGCCATAGAACGGTAGCTCGACATAAGCGCCTTCGCCAACCCCCCAGACATGCAAGGTCTCACCGAAATCAGTGTCAACGGGTGGCAGGTTCAGCTCATCAGCGGGCGAGGACAAGCCAAAGCCGCCGACGGTCATGTTGATCACAAAGCGCAGCAGAGCATTGCCCATCTGTTTTGGATTGCCCTGAAGCAGGTAGTCAACTGCCTGACCGGGCAGCGAGATGTTTTCGGCAAAAGTGCTGAAACTGGTGACCATCGGGTCAGGAACGATTTTGACATACCCTTTCGAGGCCGGCCGGAACAGGAACCGGTCAACACCCAGATTAAACTTGTGAATTCCCCGGTTCGCATTTTCGTACGGATCAAACACGTCGCTGCGCAAGGCACCCTCTGGCGGCGTTGTTGCGCAAGCGGACACAAGGGCCATGACCGACAGTAAAACAAGGTGTTTCAGGCGAAATCTGCTCGACACGATCTTTGTTTCTCCTAAATGGCCCCGGCACATGCGCCCGCCGGACATTCAATCAATAATCCACCAAAATCCACGTGCCGGGGTGGCACAAGTTGCAGTCACATAGTCGTTTCAAGTCTTAAATGAAACACCTTGCGTGTAACCTGTTCATCACGGTGGGGTAAAGTGACCGTCGATCAACAGTGAGTTTTCAGTAAAGATACGCTCAGATCGCAGGAAGGCCGAAATTTGCCGGTTTCCGTCTTTCCCAATCCGTGCTTCCCGGTTAGCGTCCCGCTGAGTTGAAATTAGGGAAGGACCCTCGCAATGAGCATCGCTGCAAAACTGGAAAGCCTCGGTGTAACGCTGGAAGACGCGCCCGCGCCTGCGGCCAACTATGTGCCTTTCGTGCGTGTCGGCAACATCCTTTATGTATCTGGCCAGATCTCGAAGACTGATAAGCTGATCACCGGAAAACTGGGCGATGACTTGGATGTCGAAGCCGGGGCTGCGGCGGCGCGTGTCTGCGCGATCAACCTGCTGGCACAGGTCAAGGCGGCTTGCGGCGGCGATATCGAAAAGCTGGTCCGCGTGATCAAGCTGACCGGATTCGTGAACTCGACCGCTGAATTCACGGCACAGCCGCAGGTGATCAACGGCGCGTCCGATTTTCTGGTCGAGGTGCTGGGCGATGCCGGTCGCCATTCGCGTTCCGCCGTCAGCGCGGCGTCGCTTCCGCTGGGTGTCGCGGTCGAGATCGAAGGCATTTTCGAAATCGAATGACGCCGCCCCTACCAGATGTGTTTTTGCAGGCCCCGTTTGCGCATCGGGCGCTGCACGACATTACCAAGAACCGCCCGGAAAACAGCCGGGCGGCCATTCGTGCCGCGATTGAAGCTGGCTACGGGATCGAGATCGATCTTCAACTGACATCGGATGACCAGGCAATGGTCTTTCACGATTATGACATGACCCGCCTGACCGGGCGGTCGGGGCCCATTCAGCAGGTCACGGCACTGGCCGCCTCTGGTACGCCGCTTCTGCATGGGGATGATGGCATTCCGACACTGGATGATGTGCTGGAAATTGTCGCGGGCCGGGTGCCGTTGCTGATCGAATTAAAGGATCAGGACGGGGCGATGGGCACGAAAGTGGGCGCGCTTGAACGCGACACCGCGCGCGCGTTGCAGGGCTACAAAGGCCCGGTGGCCTTGATGTCCTTCAATCCCAACTCGGTCGCTGAACTGGCGCGGCTTGCCCCGCATCTGCCGCGCGGGATCACGACCTGCGCGTATGAGCCCAGTGTCGAGCTTTTGCCGCAAAGCGTCTGCGATCACCTGCGCGATATCCCGGATTTCGACCGTGTCGGCGCCAGTTTCATCAGCCACGAAGCCGCGGACCTGTCGCGCCCCCGCGTGGCGGAACTAAAGGCGCGGGGCGTGCCGATCCTGTGTTGGACAATCCGGTCGCCCGAACAAGAGGCAGAAGCCCGCAAGGTTGCCGACAATGTGACCTTCGAAGGCTATTTGGCTGCGCATTCGACTTGAACCCCCTCCGTGCGGTCACAGATAAAGGACAGGCGCGGAGGACATATGGATCAGGCACAGATCGAGGTTCAGGTACTGGGCGCTCTGTCGCAGATTGCAGCGGCAGAGTGGGATGCCTGCGCCTGCCCCGAAGCTGCCGATGGCGGGCGGCCGCTTGATCCCTTTACCACACATCGCTTTTTGCTGGCGCTGGAAGACAGCGGCTCGGTCGGGCGTGGCACCGGCTGGCAGCCGCAATACCTGACGGCCTATCATGACGGGATGCTGATCGCGGCGGCCCCGATGTATGCCAAGTCGCACAGCCAGGGCGAATACATCTTCGATCACAGCTGGGCCCATGCCTATGAAAGCGCGGGCGGGCGGTATTACCCCAAACTGCAAGTCGCGGTGCCGTTCACCCCGGCAACCGGGCGGCGGTTTCTGGTGCGTCCGGGCTATGAACGGATCGGTATGTCGGCGCTGGTTCAGGGGGCGGTGCAGCTTGCGGCTGACAACCGGGTTTCGTCCCTTCACGCGACCTTCTGTACCGAGGATGAAGCATTGGCTGGCGAACAGATGGGTCTGATGCTGCGCCGATCGCAGCAGTTTCACTGGCTGAACGATAACTATTCGGATTTCGACGGCTTTCTGAGCGCGCTGTCGTCGCGCAAGCGCAAGACTATCCGGAAAGAACGTGCGCAGGCCTGTGGTTTTGGTGGTGAGATCCGCACTCTGACCGGTGACCAGCTGCGCCCCGAACATTGGGACGCGTTCTGGCGGTTCTACCAGGACACCGGATCGCGCAAATGGGGCTCACCCTACCTGACGCGGCGGTTCTTTGATATTGCACAGGATACGATGGCAGATGACATGGCCCTTGTGCTGGCCGAACGGAATGGATTTCCCATTGCGGGTGCGTTGAACTATATCGGCCGTGAAACCCTTTTTGGGCGTTATTGGGGTTGCATCGAACATCATGCCTGCCTGCATTTCGAACTGTGCTATTATAGGGCAATCGACTTTGCCATTGCCCACGGGCTGACCCGGGTCGAGGCAGGTGCACAGGGCGAACACAAGCTGGCGCGAGGGTACCTGCCAACACGCACGCATAGCTTGCATTGGGTAGGCGATCCGGGTTTTGCCGATGCGGTCAAGAAATATCTGGACGCCGAAGGCCACGCAGTGGAAGAAGAGATCGAGATTCTGGCGGATTACGGCCCGTTCAGGAAATCGAACCCGGAGGAACAGCAATGACCGAACTCTTGTCGACCGAAACCCGTGGCCCGCTTCTGGATCCGCTGTTCAAAAACGGTTGGACCATGGTTGAAGGCCGCGATGCGATCACCAAGACCTTCATTTTCGACAATTTTGTCCACGCCTTCGGCTGGATGACACAGGTGGCAATCTGGGCCGAGAAGTGGAACCATCACCCCGAATGGTTCAATGTCTACCGCACGGTCGAGGTCGTCTTGTCCACCCATGATGTGGGCGGCCTGTCGTCGCTGGATGCTAAGCTGGCCCGCAAGATGGACAGTCTGTGCTAGCGATCGTTGCGGCCTGACCCTTCACCGCCAGCCAGCGATGCGGCAGTGCCCATCTGCCGGAACTCGACAGGCGTGACAGTGCCGTCGCTGACATCAATCGCCCTTGGAATACCCGTGGTCTTGTTTCCGATCTGCCGCACGCTGCGCGCGGCCGGGTTGATATCCAGACACTTGTTTTCATAACAGGTCAGGCCAGACAGGTTGATCTGTATGCGGGCCTGCCCGTCCGGGCCTGTCACCAACGGGGCCTGCGGCACGTCACAGGCTGCAACCAGCCCCAGCGCCGTCACCCCAAGCCATTTGTTCATCCCAAACTCCTGCTGTTAATCAAGCTGACCATTCCCATCCTGATCGGCGGACAGGAAATCCTCGCCCATCTGGGTGTCAAATTCTGGTCTTGAGATCACGTTGTCGCCGTTTCGGTCAGCGCTGCGGAACAGTTTGATGTCCATGAACGGTTTGGCCTCGGCCTGACCCAAAGTGCCGTTCCTGTCTTCGTCCATCGTCTGAAAGGCGTAATCCGAGAAAGCATCGAACTCGTCTTTGGACAGGAACCCGTCATTGTTGGCGTCGATGGCCTTCAACTCGTTTTCGTGCAGTTCAGCCACGCTTTCGGCGTGACCCGAACCGGCCAAAGCCACCATGAACATCACTAGGCTTAGCTGTTTCATATCGACCTCCTCAGCACGCGAATCTCTGACCTTCGATGCCGCCAGCGGCAGCGCCCGCTGCGGTCAGGATCGTCTTGCCTGATCCGCCACCAAACTGGTTGCCGATTGCGCCCCCGATCAGCGCCCCGCCCAACGTTCCGCCCAGACAGGCGATTTCGTGCTGGCGTGCAGCTTGCTGTTGCGGAGTTGGGGCCGGTCCACAGGCCGCCAAAAGGGCCGCGCCGGACAGTACTATGTAGAACGCGTTAAGTTTCATGAAAAAACTCCCCGTGTGAATACGCCAAGTATTCGCGCTCTGGGGCGGTGCTACAAGTTAATTTGGCGGCGAAAGGCCCCGGTCGGACCGGGGCCGATCAAAATCAGATCACATCCAACAGGCCTTCACCGGCGGAAATCTCGCAGGCGCCGGGGTTTTCTTCCATATTTAGCACCGTGACCGTGCCATCCTCGACCAGCATTGCATACCGCTTGGACCGCGCGAAAAGCCCCACGGGCGGCGCGTCGAAATCCATGCCGATGGCCTTGGTGAACTCTGCCGCTGCGTCCGACACCATGGTCAGCCCCGCCTCGGTCGCGCCCGTGGATTGCCCCCACGCCTGCATCACAAACGGATCATTGACCGAAAGGCACAGGATCTCGTCCACGCCCTTGGCGTCAAACTGTTTCTTCGTGCGGATGAAACTGGGCACATGGGCGGTCGTGCAGGTGCCGGTATAAGCCCCCGGCACGGCAAAGATCACCACCTTGCGGCCTTTGGTCTTGTCTGAAATCCGCACCTCTTCCGGCCCGTTCGCGCCCATCTGAATCAGCGTTGCTTCGGGCAGGGTATCTCCTGTTGAAATCATTATTCAGCTCCTGTCGTTTGGATTTGCAGAAATGTGCTTAGCCGCAATATAGGTGGTCTGAACACGGTGACCACTTGAAAACTACGGGGTAGGCAAAGCATGAACCATATTGTCGTGATCGGCGCGGGGCAGGCAGGCGCCTCTTTGGTGGCTCGTCTGCGCAAGGACGGGTTTGCGGGTGAGATCACTCTGATCGGGGCCGAGCCGCATCTGCCCTATCAACGCCCACCCCTGTCCAAAGCCTATCTGCTGGGCGAGATGGAGCTTGAGCGTCTGTTCCTGCGGCCCGAAAGTTTTTACACGGAAAACAACATCACCCTGCGTTTGGGTCAGCGCGTCACCGGTATCGACCCCAAGGCCAAAACGGTCACCCTGGGGGATGAGGTTATCTCATACGACGAACTGGCGCTGACCACCGGGTCTGACCCGCGCCGCCTGCCCGCAGCGATTGGTGGCGATCTGGACGGTGTGCATGTGGTGCGCGATCTGGCCCATATCGACGAGATGGAGCCCAAAGTGACCGAAGGCGCCCGCGCGCTGATCGTGGGCGGCGGGTATATCGGCCTCGAAGCTGCCGCCGTATGTGCCAAGCGCGGCGTCAAGGTCACTCTGGTCGAGATGGCCGACCGTATCCTGCAACGTGTCGCAGCGCCCGAGACCAGCGACTATTTCCGCGCGTTGCACAGTGCATACGGCGCAGACATCCGCGAAGGCGTCGGGTTGGATCATCTGATCGGCGAAAACGGCAAGGTCACCGGCGCGGTTCTGACTGACGGAACAAAGCTGGACGTTGATTTCGTTGTGGTTGGCGTCGGCATTGCACCCGCAACCCAACTGGCCGAGATGGCGGGGCTGGACCTGGACAACGGCATCAGAACCGACGCCCATGGCCGCACGTCCGACCCGTCGATCTGGGCGGCTGGCGATTGCGCCTCCTTTCCCCATGGCGAAGGCCGCATCCGTCTGGAAAGCGTCCCCAATGCCATTGATCAGGCCGAGATCGTGGCCCAGAACATGTTGGGTGCGGCCAAGGACTATGTGGCAACCCCGTGGTTCTGGTCGGATCAATACGAGGTCAAGCTTCAGATCGCGGGTCTGAACACCGGATATGACCGCGTGGTGACCCGGCAGGGCGACGGGCAGACCGTGTCCTTCTGGTATTACAACGGGGATAAACTGATTGCGGTCGACGCGATGAACGATCCGCGCGCCTATATGGTCGGCAAACGCCTGATCGAAATGGGAAAAACGGCCGACCCGGCTGTCGTGGCCGACCCTGATGCAGACCTTAAATCGCTGCTCAAGGCATGAGGATCATCGCCGGAGAGTTCCGCGGTCGCGCCCTGACCCCCGTCGGCAAAGGCGATGCGGGCGCACATCTGCGCCCGACCACCGACCGGGTGCGCGAAAGCCTGTTCAACGTGCTGGCCCATCAGATCGATTTCGACGGCCTGCGCGTGCTGGACCTGTTTGCTGGCACCGGGGCGCTTGGGCTCGAAGCGCTGTCACGCGGTGCGGCGCATGTCACCTTCGTCGATGACGGGCGCGTGGCCCAGGGTTTGATCCGCAAGAATATCGACCTGACCCGCAGTGCCGGGCGCACCGACCTGATCCGCCGCGATGCAACCCGGTTGGGCGAAAATCCGGACGCGCCCTACGATCTGATCTTTCTGGACCCGCCCTATGGCAAGGCCATGGGACAGAAAGCCATCGCCGCGCTGGCCAATGGCTGGATCGCGGATGATGCGCTGCTGGTTTGGGAAGAAAACTCACGGATGCAGGCCCCGGCCGGGTTCACGTTGCACGACAGTCGCAAATATGGCGACACGTATATCTCATTGATGCGGAACGGTGATCAGAGTGCATGATCTGGTCATTTTCGATTGCGATGGCGTTCTGGTCGACAGCGAGGTGATCTCGAACCAGGTGTTGGCGGACAATCTGGCGGGCTATGGCCTGCACCTGACCTTGCCCGAATGCATGTCCCTGTTTGTGGGCGGAACCATGGTCGGGGTGTGCGACAAGGCGCGTGCGATGGGCGCAGACCTGCCCGAAGATTGGATTGATCAGGTCTATGCCGAAACCTACGACCGCCTGCGCGCCGGTGTGCCTTTGGTGCCGGGTGTCGCGGACCTGCTTGCGGCGCTGGATCAGCGGGGCATCTCCTATTGCGTGGCCTCAAACGGCAGCCCGGACAAGATGCAGATCACGCTCGGCCAGAACGGGCTCTGGGACCGGTTCAAAGATGTGATGTTCTCGGCCCATGTGCTTGGCACCGGCAAGCCTGATCCAAAGATGTTCCAACTGGCGGCGGAACATTTTGGCGCACAGGCCCCCGTGGTTATCGAAGACAGCCACAATGGTGTTACAGCTGCAATCCGGGCCAATATGCGCTGTCTGGCCTACGCGCCGCATGGCGGTGGTGACAGGCTGGCCGATCTGGGGGCCGAGGTGATCACGGATATGTCTCAGGCACACCCGCTGTTGCGACTTTGACCCCCAACTGTGCTATGGTGCAGCCATGGACCATGCTCTGACACCCTTTGCCTGGAAAATCTCCCGCGACGCCGAGGTCACCACGAAACCTGACCACAAACCCCTGCGTGCGCCGGTGTTCATTCACGACGCGGTTACCCCTTGGGGGGCTGAGACGATGTTGCTGAAGCTCCTGCGCGAACAGGCCGCCGATCAGGACGAATAGGTCGGGTGAAACTTGCCGCCCGGTGATAGGGTAAAGATATCGACCCCATTCGCCGTTACGCCTACCGAATGCTCGAACTGTGCCGACAGCGACTTGTCGCGGGTCACGGCGGTCCAGTCGTCGGCCAGCGTCTTGGTTTCGGGACGGCCCAGATTGACCATCGGCTCGATGGTAAAGAACATGCCTTCCTCAAGAACCGCGCCGGTGCCGGGACGGCCATAATGCAGCACATTCGGCGGCGCGTGGAACACGCGGCCCAGACCGTGCCCGCAAAAGTCGCGAACAACACTCATCCGGTGCGCTTCGACATAGGCCTGAATGGCATGGCCGATATCGCCGAACGTGTTGCCCGGCTTGACCATTTCGATACCCTTGAACAGTGCGTCATGGGTCACCTGAATCAGACGCTCGGCCTTGCGCGGCAGCTTGCCCGCCACATACATGCGCGAGGTGTCACCGAACCAGCCATCCACGATGACGGTCACATCGATGTTCAGGATATCGCCTTCCTTCAACTTCTTGTCACCGGGAATACCGTGGCAGACCACATGGTTCACACTGATGCAGCTGGCGTGCTCATACCCCTTATAGCCGATCGTGGCCGAGGTCGCGCCCGCATCCTCGACCATCTGCGTGATTAGCCCGTCAATCGCACCCGTGGTCTGACCGGGAAAGACATGCGCGGCAATATCATCCAGAATCCGCGCCGCCAGAGCGCCCGCCGCGTGCATCCCGGCAAAATCACCCTGTTCATAGATGCGAATACCGTCCTTGGTCAGGCGGCCACGATGCTCTTTCATCGACGCAAAGCTCCAAATGTTACGCGCGGCACTTCTTTTACGCTGCTTGTGCAGAAAGTACCAGAGGGCGTCAGGTTGCGGGTTTCAGATGGGGCAAAAAGCAGCAAGTTCAAGCATCGGCTGACCGAGGGGTGTTTTGATTGTTGGGAATGGCGTTTCGTGACGCAGAAAACCCTCGCATTCACAGCGATGGGTCATCGGTAGCGCCGCGAGGTTCCCGCTTGCGGGCATTCAGCCGTGCAGATTTCTACAAAATCTGAACAATTCTTTGCTGCATCCAGGAACAACCAACAACAGCTGCGCCAGATTTTTTACCGAAGAGAAGGGCGGTTCCTGCGTAAGGAGCGTACTGTAAGCCTCGGTTCGCAATACACGCGTTGGAAAGGAAGGCTACGGTGAGATTACGCATTCTACCTTGATGACACTTACGAGAACATCGTTTTGATGAAGAATGTCGTAGTCGAACTGGGCAGCTCCAAACTCGGTTCCTATCCCTGGCCAATGCCGCGAATTGCCGCTTTGGCGACCTGATCAAATATTGATCGGTCGCTTGAAGCGGAGGCGACAATCATGCCGCCCTCCAAGGCCGCGACGATGAGGCCTGCGGTATCTTCGGCATTCTTGACCCCGTGCTTGGTGAATAGGTTTTCTAACCATGCCTTGTTCATCTCGAAGAAGGCTTTTGTGCGTTTGTTGACGTTTTCGGGCAGCCCAATGGCTTCGGCGCCCATGACGGCGCAAAGGCATATGGACTCGTTCAGCACCAGCGCACCGGAATAGAGCGCCACGAAACCTTCCAATGCAGAATGCAGATCGTTCAGGTCAATCTTGTCCAGTTCTGCCTTGAATTGCTCGGCGTAGCGGGTGACGAGAGCCTCCCCGAGATCCGGTTTGGTGGGGAAATGGTAGTGTACGCTGGCACTTTTGATTCCCACATCGTTGGCCAGGTCACGGAAACTCATCTCCGAAAAGCCCGCACTGCGCACGCGTTTCTCGGCGGCGATAAGAATTTTTTCTTTCATTGTCAGTGGCATGACTACCTCCAATCTACCGATTGATAGATAAACGTTGACAGCCCAGGAATCAACTTCTAACTGTTATCTACCTAGTGATAGATAGGTATTCATGAAAGGAACACGCTGATGGCTACTGGAAACAAACAAAAACGCGTCTTGCTGGTCATGTCGTCCGTTGACGAGATGGGCATCTCGGGCAAGCAAACCGGCACCTGGTTCGAAGAGGTCGCAACCCCGTATTACGTCCTGACGGAAGCGGGCTATGAGGTTGTTTTTGCCTCGCCCAAAGGCGGCAACGCACCCATTGACCTGCTGTCGATGAAGGCTCCGTTCACTACCGAAAACACTGACCGCTTCTTCAACGATCCGGTGGCCATGTTCGCGGTACAGAATACCCGCAAACTGCGTGAGATCGACTATTCGACCTTCGATGCGCTCTTCATTCCGGGCGGCTATGGCCTGATCTGGGACCTGGCTTCTGACAGCTATGCCATCAAGATGATCCGGGAGTTCTACGAATCCGACCGGCCTGTCGCGATGGTCTGCCACGCGCCGGCCATACTGCGGGATGTCAAGAAGTCAGACGGCAGCTACCTGGTTGAGGGCCTCAGCCTGACCGGCTTCAAGAACGACGAAGACAACGAGATCGAGCTTCTGCATCACCTTCTGTTCTCGCTTGAAGACGAGTTGAAACGTCGTGGCGCCACCTACGTCAGCAAGGCCAACTGGGAAGCCAACGTGGTCGAAGATGGCGCCCTGATGACTGGCCAGAGCCCGGCGTCGGCACCCCCACTCGCGGAAGCGCTCAAGCAGCGTCTTGCTGCCTGACGCAAATCGCCGGGGCGGGCAATTGTCCGCCCTGGCAACCCGAAACGGAGAAGACCATGCCCACCAAGCTTCAACCCATCGACAGTGTCGAGATTCTTGTTCTCATCGACAACCGGACGGACAGCCTGTCCAGCGTGCCCGTGGGGTTCACCCATGAGTGGGACAATCTCCACAACGCCGGGATGGAGCAGATCTCGGGTGCCGGTCAATGTTGTGCAAATCACGGCCTGGCGTTGATCATCACAGCCCGGCGCGGCGAGACGGAACATACATTGCTCTTTGACGCCGGGCCGGTCGATTTTGCCGTCGAATACAACGCGTCGCGGCTTGGAGCATCCTTTGGCACCATCGACGCGATCGCTCTGTCGCATGGCCATTGGGATCATGCGGGCGGTATTCCAGCGGCCATCGATCTGATCCGCAAGGACGGCCGGACCGGCGAGTTACCGGTTTATCTGCATCCCGGAATGTTCCGAAAACGTGCTTTTCCGCTTTCGTCAGGAGAACTGATCGAAATACAAGAAATCGCCACACCCGAAGAACTGGCTGCGCAGGGCGCAACACCCGTTGTCACGGATCAACCGGTCAGCGTGTTGGACGATATGTTCTATATTTCGGGCGAAATTCCCCGTGTCACGGATTACGAGGTCGGGTTTCCGGGCCATGTCCGCCGCACCGAAGACGGCGCGGGTTGGGAAGACGACCCGCTGCTCATGGACGAACGCTATGTCGCGGTGAATATCGCGGGCAAAGGGCTGGTGGTATTTTCTGCCTGTTCACATGCGGGTATCGTCAACGTCCTTCATGCCGCTCAGCGCGATTTTCCCGGCGTGCCGATCCATGGCCTGACCGGCGGCTTTCACCTTGCCGGTGGCCATGAAAAGATCATCGACCAGACCGTCGCCGACTTTGCGCAATTCGACATCGACCTGATCATGCCCGGCCACTGTACCGGGTGGCGTGCGACGAACGCGCTGGAACGCCGGTACGGCAAGCGGGTCGTGCCAATCGCCGTCGGCATGAAGTTCAACCTTTGAGAAAGGGACAAGAAGATGGAATTCAACGCAAACTTTGATGAACGTGCGGTTGTCCATTCGGAAAATGAACCGTGGATTGCCTCACCTATGAAAGGTGTCGACCGTCGGATGCTCGACCGGATCGGCGATGAGGTTGCACGGGCAACAACGATTGTTCGCTATGCACCGGGCAGCGCCTTTTCGGCCCATACACATACAGGGGGCGAAGAGCTTCTGGTGCTGGATGGGGTCTTTCAGGACGAACACGGGGATTTTCCCGTTGGCACCTATGTGCGCAATCCGCCGACCACGTCGCATACGCCAAGCGCGGCGGACGGGGCGACGATCCTGGTCAAGCTTTGGCAGTTCGACCCGGAGGACCGCACACAGCTGACAATCGACACAAACGCGCAGGACCCGCGCCCGGTTGCAGATGGCATATCCGAAATCCCGCTCTTTGAGGATTCCCGTGAACGGGTCCGGATCGAGGTCTGGGACGCATCGGCACATGTAAACGTGACCGGGCACAAAGGGTTCGAGGCACTGGTGATCGACGGCAGCTTCACCGAAGGCGGAGAGGTCTTCCAGAAGAACTCATGGCTGCGTCTGCCACCCGGCATGGCGCTCAATGCCACGGCCGGGTTGGAAGGTGCCCGTCTTTGGATCAAATCCGACCACCTGGCGCAACCGCCAATCATCCCGACCCAAGGATAGGACAATGGACAAACCTCTCGCGATCGTCGCCGGTGCCGGCCCCGGCCTTGGACAGACGCTGGTCACGTCATTTGCTCAGAACGGATATACGGCCTTTGGCCTGAACCGGACCGTGCCGCAAGGCGCCAGTACCACGCTGGCTGTCGATCTGACCGAACAGCGCTGGAGCAGGGCAAAGCTCCGGGACATGATCTGCACCCATGGCCCGCCCAAGCTTGTGGTCCACAACACGGCGAACCTTGTCATCTCGCTCTTCGAGGAGACAAGCACGGATGACTTCGAGGCGACCTGGCGTTCCATGGTCCTGTCAGCGGTCATTCTGGCGCAAGGTGTTTTGCCCGCGATGGCCGACACCGGGGGCGGCACCTTCATCGTGTCTGGCGCCACGGCCAGCCTGCGCGGTGGCAAGAACTTCTCGGCTTTCGCTTCGGCCAAGGCAGGTCTGCGGGCATTGACCCAGTCTCTGGCCCGGGAATATGGACCCAAAGGTGTGCACGTCGTGCATGTGATCCTTGACGGGATCGTCGATACAAAAGCCAGCCGGGATCTGCACAGCATGGATCCGTCGCGGATGATGCAACCGGCAGATGTCGCAGACACCTATCTCGCGCTCGCCAGCCAGCCAAGATCCACCTGGACTCACGAACTGGATCTCAGACCCATGGGGGAGACATTTTGACGCAAACGGATATTCTCATCGTTGGCGGCGGCCTGTCTGGCCTCGCCCTCGCGGACCACCTGACGCAGAGGGGTGCAGATTTCCTTCTGATCGAGGCGCAGAACCGCCTCGGTGGGCGCATCCTGACCAAAGAGCTGTCGGGTGGAAAATTCGACCTTGGCCCGGCCTGGTTCTGGCCTGGCCAGCCGCGTATGGCCACCCTGGCTCGGCGCTTCGACATCCCGGTCTTCGAACAGTATTCAACCGGGGATCAGATGTATCAGGACCAGTCCGGCGCTGTCCAACGCGCCCGCGGCTATGCGTCGATGCAAGGATCCTACCGGCTGGCCGGAGGCATGGGTTCCCTGACCGGCGCGCTTGCCGGATCGCTGGATGCAGGGCGTATCCTGACACAAACCAGACTCAGATCGGTCCGGCATTCTCCCGGCAAGATCGCCGCATTTCTCGACCATGACGGCGGACCTTATTCTGTCGAAGCCAGACAGATCATGCTGGCCATCCCGCCGCGGGTGATTGCGGATACCGTCAATTTTGAACCAGCGCTGGATGCGGATCAGATCCAAGCCTTGAAAAACATTCCGACCTGGATGGCCGGGCAAGCCAAGATTCTCGCGGTTTACGATGAGCCCCATTGGCGCAACGCTGGGCTTTCAGGTGACGCGATGAGCCACCGCGGCCCCATGGTCGAAATTCATGATGCCTCCCCCATGAAGGGAGGACCTTATGCACTGTTCGGATTCGTCGGATACCCCGCCGATATGCGCGCGACACACAAAGAAGCCATGATGGACCAGGCCTTGGCGCAACTCACGGCCATTTTTGGCCCTAAGATGGCGCAACCCCTTGATCTGGAACTGCAGGATTGGGCAACAATCGCGGAAATCTCCCGCATGCAGGATCATGTTCCGGCTCGCTTCCACCCAAGCTACGGCTTGCCTTCGATCCTTAACAGCCTTGCAGCACGAGGTGTCCATCTCTGCTCAACCGAAACCGCGCACGGGTTCGGCGGATATCTTGAAGGCGCTCTGGAGGCCGCTGAGAAAGTTGCAAAACGCGCGGCTCGATCTATGGAAACCAAGGTCTGACCGACATTTGACTGTCACCCTTTGTCCTGGATGGATCATTGATCTGCACGATTTCTACCGTCGCCCAAATAGAAACTGGTTCACCGCGCCACATGCAACTTTTCGACCATTTCGCTTGGACGTCTGACGTGTTGCACGGCCCCGATCGCTGTGCGAATGAGTTTTGGGCGGCGGCATCACTCACAAGCCATCTCTTTATCCGTTATTTTCGCGCCTTTGCTATTAAGCAAACCATATCCAGCAAGAGCGATGCACCGGCCAAAGCTGTAATCTCTGCATGATCGTACGGAGGGGAGACTTCGACGAGATCGGCCCCGACAAGGTTGACCCCGTCGAGCTTGCGTACCAAAGACTGCCCTTGATAGGTAGACAGTCCTCCGCATACCGGCGTTCCGGTTCCGGGCGCGAATGCCGGATCAAGCGCGTCAATATCGAAGGTCAGGTAAGCAGGCCGGTCTCCTACTGTCTCTTTGATGCGCGCAACCGTTGCATCAATCCCGTTCTCGTGAACCCAATTTGCGTCGAGTACCGTGAACCCGTGAGTCTTTTCATTCAGCGTGCGCATGCCTGCCTGCACTGACGTCTCAGGGGATATGATGCCTTCGACAGTGGCATGGTAGAACATTGAACCATGGTCGATCCGCTTTGGGTGTTCTTCCCATGTATCCGAATGGGCATCAATCTGGATCAGCGAGATAGGGCCGTGGCGTTCTGCCTGCGCCTTCAGGATCGGATAGGTGACCGAGTGATCTCCGCCCATCGTCAGAAGAAAGGCACCGGATTTCAGGATTTCCCGCGCTTGGTCCTGAATTTGTAGCGCAATCTGCTCTGGAAAGCCTGGGTCGATATCACAATCGCCGTAATCAACCATGTTCAGGATTTCGAAGGGATCAAACCCCCAGGGCCAGGGCCCACCATCCCAGGCGAGGTTGGTCGATACAGCACGAATGGCACGTGGCCCGAACCTGCATCCCGGGCGATTGGTCACAGAGAGATCATAGGGAACGCCCCACGTGACCATATCCGCGCTCTCCAGATTGCGGGAATATTGTCGCCGGAACAGACTTGTCGCTCCGCTAAAGGTCGGCTCATACCCCATGCCCATTTCGTTTTGCGCCAGAAAGGCGCGGTCGGTTGAAGTCACCATTATTGGCTCCGTTCATTTTGATGATTGCTGCCCGAGTGGCGGGGTGTTGCAATTCTTTCCCGCCTTTGCCGGGCTTGGCAGGGTTCAGGTGCCGGATTTTACATTCGTCCAAAGACGGTTGCGATTGCGCAGCGTTTTCGCGCCGACACTCAGATCAGGGAAGAGCCGTCTCAATGTCGCCTCATCCGGGTAGATTCCCGGGTCGGTCAGAATGGCTTCATCTACGAACGTATCTGCTGCGGAGTTCGCATTCGCAAAATAGACGTAGTTGGACACTCCTGCGATGACATCAGGCCGCAGCATGTAGTCAATGAATCGATATGCCTCATCCGCCCGTGTTGAATCCACCGGAATGGACATGAGGTCGATCCACATCAAAGTGCCTTCGCTCGGAATTGTATACAGAATTTCGACACCATTGCCGGACTCCATGGCGCGGGCCTGAGCTATGCCGGCATCACCACTGTACATCACTGCCAAACAGGCATCTCCACCGGGCAAATCTGTAGATGCTTTCTGGTTGTGAAAATAACGAATGGACGGCGTGACGGCCTCGAAGAGGTCCTGAACCCTGTCGAGATCGGCGGGGTCATCGGAGTACGGGTCAGCCCCGAGATAGTTCAGCGCCACTGAGACCATTTCTACCGGTGAGTCCAGCACGGCAATCCCACAGTCGGCAAGCTTGGCGGCGATCTGAGGATCAAAAAGAACGTCCCAGGATGTGATGACATCCGTGCCCAGTCGCTCTTTGATCATGGTTGGATTGTAGGCAAGCCCTACTGTGCCCCAAGTGTAAGGTACGCCCAATTGCCGGGCACCGGGTATACTGTCGAGCGACGCCAGAATTTTCGGATTGAGATTGCCGTAGTTGCTCAGGCGCGCGGGGTCGATCGGATGCAACGCCCCGGCCTGAAACTCTCGTTGCGCATTGGACGCGGCGGGGAAAACGACATCGTAACCTGACGCCCCTGTCAGCAGCTTGGTTTCCAGAACTTCGTTTGAATCGTAATAGTCCAGGCTGACATGTGTGCCGGTCTCCTTTTCGTAGTCCGAAACTGTCGTTTCACCAAAGTAATCAGCCCAATTGTAGATTGAGAGGTCTTCGGCTGAAGCCGGAAAAGCGATCGCGAGGTTTGAGGCAATGGCAACAGCCGAAAGGCCAAAATGCGGTTTCATTGTTTCTCCTCCTTGTTGCAGGATTCCGCCCTGAATTTTCACGTCCGGAGAGGCTTTGGTGACGAGGCACAGTCAGCACCCCGGGCGAGCGTTCTGACATCAACAATGGAATCGAATGGCCATCACTGTAAATTTGCGGTAGGATATATATCTTTAGTTATAGGAATTGGCTATGTTACCAGATAGCGGCGACATCTCGGCGGCCAAGTGGGATGAGACCTACGCAATCTTGTTGGAGCGGTTGGAAACAGACTTCTTCCCAACAGCTCTGAGGAAGATGTTGGAACTGCATGTCAGTTTTGAATCGATGATCCTCACGCGCTATCAGGATCAAGCACCACCTGTCTCGCTCTATCACGATCTCGACGACGTGCAGGCGGCCATATCAATTCAGTTTTATGCAACCGGCCCATACCTGCTGGATCCGTTTTCGCAAGCGTGTAGATCGGGAAAAGAACCCGGCGCTTACCGTCTGGCCGATTTAGTCAATGAGGCGTTCTTTCGTTCAGAGTACTACCGGACCTTTTATCGCAAGGTTCGGATCAGCGATGAGTTGGGGGTGCTGATAAGGCTAAACAGCGGGGACTGGGTCGTAATATCTCTGTCGCGAGGCGCCCGTCAGCCCCGGTTTACCCCTGAGGATGTCGCGAAGATCAATTCCATCCATAAGACCCTGTCGGCCGCCGTGATCCGAAACTGGAACCTGAGGGGTGCCGAAAGACAACCGGAAGCCCTGAATCAGGTTGAGGAACGGTTGGCCACTTTTGGTGCGGACAGGTTAAGCCCAAGAGAAGCCGAGGTCGTGCGCCTTGTTTTGCAAGGCCACTCAGCCGGCTCTGCTTCCGCATTTCTCGGGATCACCGAAGGTACAGTCAAAGTGCATCGCCACAACGCCTACTCCAAGCTGGGCGTCAGTTCACAGGCAGAGTTGTTTTCCGCAGCCACTCGATATTTGGCATCAAAGCCATCTTAACTCGGGAAATCCGTAGAACTTTCTTGTGAATGCGGCCAGGGCCGAGATTCACAAGGTGTTCTGGGTGCTGCGGGTGCAACCCACATTGCCGGCATTCGCTACGGGCGCAAAATCAGGACCTGGGCGAACTGACGGTTTTACGGGCTTTGAGGACGTGTTTGCCAGCACAATCCGTTTTCAGCGCCGCTATTCTGGCATCCCTGCCCGTCGAAGCGCCTCAAAATAACGTTCAGCGCCTTCTGAACCACCATAATCCACGTTGCTACGCCACCTCGAGATCGTTTCGCTAGGTTCCAATTGCAGCATCTGCATCAAAGCTGCAGACGCTTTTTCAGTTTCCCCAAGCATTGCGTGTGCAGCAGCTCTCGTGCTGTGAAGAGCAGCATAATCCTTTGAGAATCGCATACCTGCTTCTGCATAGGCGATGGCATCACGGTCTCGGCCGAGCATTACGCAAGAAGTGGCGGCACCTCCGGAAGCGCCCACGAAAACAGCCCCATACCGGCCCAAGCGAAGCGCCGTTTGAAAGCAGCTTAATGCCATTTCAGGAAACCCAGCCCAATTATACCCCCACCCCATAAACAAATGAAGACGGGCATCTAACGGTGCTCTTTTCTGGATTTGTTCAAGCGCCACGGACAACTTATCTGCATCCCCGTCCACATTATAGTCAGCCACGGCGACACTCAGATCAAGCGTTGGGTTTTGACCTGCCATGCGTCGCCCGGCCTCAATCCAAGATGGCAGTTTCTCGTAGTAGGTCGACAGTTCGCAACGCAGATTGTAAGTCCTCGCGCCATTCATTGTCCAAATAGCTTCGGCATAGGCGGCCGTGAGAGTTGGTTTGGCTTCAATCGCCTTGGCTTGATACGATAACGTTTCTTCGTAGCTGTCGATCCCTGCTCCAGACCAAGCGATCATACCCTTCAGGACGCATTGCTCGGCAGTTAGTTCGTTTTCAGGCAGTACCGAAAGCTTTGCGGTCTCAAACTCGATCAAGGTTCCGCTTACGGCGTCCAACAGCTTTTCTACCACCTCATCTTGCCAATCGAAGATGGCTTCGACCACCCCATCGAACTTCTCGGTCCAGATTTCAGAATCAGAAGGATCATGTAAGCGGGCTTCCAGACGCAATCGATCCCCGTATCCACGTAGCACGCTACGAAGTGCATATCCCTTTGATGGTTCCGTCGAGGATACCGCTGCATTCAACCAGTTGATTGTTCGAAAATAGGAACCGAAATCCGAAGTCAGAGCTGCGGCCATTTCCTTTAGTTCAACGCGTTGGTCGCGGCATGAGACGGGATAAATGGAGAGCCTTGGCAAGTTCGTTTCAGCGAAAGAAACTGCTCTATGCGTGGGTGCCACGTACAGTCCATGATGCATCCAGACATCTAGGCTGCGCTCGATGTTCTTAAGCTTCTTCTTCCCGACAGATTCGAAAGCAGCCGCCAGAGTGCGGTCAAGGTTCAAGTGTACTGGTTCAGAAATAGCGATGCCGCCGGATGGAGCAATGCTCTCAAGCCGCGCAGCAATGTTTACACCGTCACCCAGTATGTCGTCGGCTTTTTCTGTAATATCCCCAACATGAACGCCGATCCGCACTTTCATTAACGGGTGCTCAGCCAATTGTTCCTGTATCTGAATTGCTGCAGTCACAGCTTGTGCCGCACTGTCAAATCGAACCAACCAACCATCGCCCACGCTTTTCACGATCCGACCTGATTGGCCCACTATTGTTGGAGTGACGATGTCGGTTTCCAGATGATCGAGCATTTGCAGTGTTGCTTGCTCATCGTTATGCATGAGTGCCGAATACCCGACGACATCAGCGGCCAGTATTGCCGCCAACTTTCGTTGCAAATGTAGTCCATTGTTCGACATGCACTCGACAATAGTTGATAAGCCTCTTCAGACCAACTTGCTAAAGACGATGTCCACTCTGGGCGCCTCGCACCCGTTCAGAGCCATCAGACACCAAACCGGGTTTCACTCGTGTCAACCCAAACCCCATCCGGTGATATCCGCGTCCCGCAAATCATCCGCTCTACGCCCATAGCCTGTGCCGCCTCGAACGCTGCTGCATAGGACGGGTCGATATCCGCGGCCAGCGCGAACCGGTCGCAATCGGTGCGTTGCACCAGGTACAGCATGATCGCCCGGTGCCCCTGCGCTGTCATCTGCGCCAGCTCGCCCAGATGTTTGGTGCCGCGGGCGGTGACGCTGTCGGGGAACTCGGCCAGACCGGGCTGACGGGAAAGGGTCACGCTTTTGACCTCGACATAGGCATCTGGCAGGCCGGGGCCGCTCAGCAGGAAGTCGATACGGCTGTTTTGCCCGTATTTCACTTCGGGCCGGACGGTTTCATAAGCGGCCAGCTCGGGGATCTCGCGCGCCTCAAGTGCTGCCCGCAAGGCCCGGTTCGGGACGGAAGTATCGACCCCGGTGAAATGCCCGTTTTCGTGATCCACCAGCCGCCACCCGAATTTCAGCTTTTTCTTAGGGTCGTCGTTGGGCTCAAGCCAGATTAACTGGCCCGGCTCGGCCAGCCCCATCATGGATCCCGGATTGGCGCAATGGGCGGTGACTTCGCGCCCGTCGTCCAGCCTGCAATCGGCCAGAAAGCGTTTGTAGCGACGGATCAGGCGGGCGGGGATAAGAGGGGTTCCAAAACGCATGTCTCACGGCCTATACCTGCCCCTGAAGACGATCAAGAGGAGTCCGCGCCATGGCCAATCCAACCGCAGCAATGCTGGTGATCGGGGATGAAATCCTGTCGGGCCGCACCCGCGATGCAAACATGCATTATCTGGCGCAGGAGCTGGCAAAACACGGCATTGATCTGAAAGAGGTTCGCATCGTCAGCGATGACGCCCCCGCCATCGAAGCGGCGGTCAAAGCGCTGTCTGACAGCCACGACACCGTCTTTACCAGCGGCGGCATTGGCCCGACCCATGACGATATCACCGCCGATTGCATTGCGCGCGCCTTCGACACCCCGATTGACGTTCGCGACGACGCGCGCGCGCTGTTGCAGGCGCATTACGACAAATCCGGGCTGGAACTGAACGCCGCCCGCCTGCGCATGGCGCGTATCCCGGATGGCGCGACATTGATCGACAATCCGGTCTCGACGGCGCCGGGTTTCACCCTGAAGAACGTGCATGTGATGGCCGGGGTGCCGCTGGTGTTTCAGGCTATGGTCGCCAGCGTCCTGCCCACGCTGACCGGTGGCAGCCCCTTGTTGTCGCAAACCCTGCGCGTGGACCGGGGCGAAGGCGATATCGCCGCAAACCTGTCTGCGCTGGCCGAGGATTTCAGCGATCTGTCCATCGGTTGCTATCCGTTTCAGATCAACGGGGCCTTTGGGGCCAACGTGGTGGTGCGCGGCACCGATGGCAGCCGGATTGACGCGGCCATGACCCGTCTGGCGAAAGAGCTTGCGCTTTGAGCGGCGACTGGGCTGACATCGTCGACGGCACATGGCCTGCCGCGCGGTATCGCAGGCTGGGGCCGTTTCAGCTGCGCGAAGGGCAGGGCGGTGGCTCGCGTGTTTCTGCGGCCAATGCACTGGCCCCGGCCAGCGATGCCGATATCGACGCGGCCGAGGCCGCGATGCAGGCCATGGGGCAGAAATCCATCTTCTGCCTGCGTCCGGGGGATGAGGCGCTGGATGCAAAGCTGGCGCAACGGGGATATGACATCCTTGATCCGGTCAACATCTATACGTGCCCCGTCTCTCACCTCACCGATCAGCCGATCCCTCCGGTCATGGTGTTTTCGGTCTGGGAGCCGCTTGAAATCATGCGTGAAATCTGGGCGGCCGGTGGGATCGGGCCCGAACGTCTGGCGGTGATGGAGCGCGCGAAGGGTCCCAAAACCGGTTTGCTTCTGCGCCACAACGACAAGCCCAGCGGTGCAGCCTTCGTAGCGATGCACGACGATGTCGCGATGCTTCATGCGCTTGAAATCCTGCCCGCGCACCGCCGTCAGGGGCTGGGTCAGTGGACCATGCGCGCCGCGGCGATTTGGGCAGGTGACAACGGCGCTCAAAGCCTCAGTGTGATCTGCACCAAGGCCAATGAAGGTGCCAATGGTCTCTATCGCGCCCTCGGGATGGAGATCGCCAGCGAATACCATTACCGTCACCTTGTCTGAGCAAAAGGGGTCGCCATGACACAGAAAGACATGCCCACCGCGCTGAACCTGCCCATGGTCGATCCACTGCCGCCGGAAACGCAGAAATATTTCGATATCTGTGTCGAAAAGCTGGGCATGGTGCCGAATGTGCTAAAGGCAAACGCCTTCGACATCGACAAGCTGAACAAGTTCACGGCTATGTATAACGATCTGATGCTGGCCGACAGCGGCCTGTCCAAGCTGGAGCGCGAGATGATTGCCGTGGTCGTTTCGTCGATCAACAAGTGCTTCTACTGTCTGGTCGCGCATGGTGCCGCGGTGCGGCAGCTTTCGGGCAACCCGCAACTGGGTGAGATGCTGGTGATGAATTACCGTGTTGCACCGATCGAGCCCCGGCAGCGCGCGATGCTGGACTTTGCCGCCAAAATGACAACCGCCAGCGCCGAGATCGAAGAACCCGACCGCCAGAAACTGCGCGATGCAGGCTTTACCGACCGCGATATCTGGGACATTGCCAATGTTGCCGGGTTCTTCAACATGTCCAACCGGGTGGCCAGCGCCACGGCAATGGTGCCCAACCCCGAGTATCACGCGCAGTTTCGATGATCCGGTCAGCCGCCCTCATTGCCACGCTTTTTGCGGGGCCGGTTCTGGCGCAGGACCTGACCCTGCCAGCCAGCGCCCGCCAGATCAGCGACCGCACCTCGCCGTTGGACAGCTATGACCTGCCAACGGGGCCTTTTGCGAATGGCGCGGTGCCTGCTGACACCCTCGAAGGCCGGGTTGAACGCTACACGTGGCGGCTTCAGGCGGGCTCCAGCACAACCCTCCAGCTACTGGCCCCGCTGCGCGACCAGATCGAGGCTCAGGGCTACAAGATTCTGTTCGAATGTGATGCCCGCGCCTGTGGCGGGTTCGACTTCCGCTTTGGCACCGAGGTCGTTCCGACCCCGGACATGTATGTCGCCATTCAGGATTACCGTTTCCTGTCGGCCACCAAGGGGTCTGTTGCCCTCAGCCTGCTGGTCAGCCGCAACCCCCCGGACGGGTATGTCCAGATGATCCGCGTCACGCCCCAGAATGCACCGGACCCTGTTCCGGTCGTGATCGAACAGGCTGTCGAGGGGTCGGGCGGGCTGCTCGAAGCACTGGCAACATCGGGTCACGTGATACTGGACGATCTGCATTTCCCAACCGGTGAGGTTGCGCTGGACGAGGGGACTTATGCCTCTCTGACCCTGCTGGCCGGATATCTGGCCGAAAACCCCAAGATGCGCCTGGCGCTGGTGGGGCACACCGATGACACCGGCGCGTTGCAGGCCAATATTGCGGTCAGCAAAAGTCGGGCCGAGTCCGTCCGCACCCGTCTGATTGATGCGCATGGCGTGGCCGCCGACCGGATCGAGGCACAGGGCGTCGGCTATCTGTCCCCGCTCACATCGAACGCAACCCCCGAAGGGCGAGAGCTGAACCGCCGGGTCGAGGCGGTCTTGCTCGTCAACTGACCCACCACAGGTACAGCGGCAATCCGACTGTGATGTTGAACGGAAAGGACACACCCAGCGACAGGGTCAGATAAATCCCGGCCTCGGCCTTTGGCAGTGCGATTTTCATGGCGGCCGGAACCGCGATATAAGACGCCGAGGCCGACAGCACCATGAACAGGAACAGGCTGCCTTGCGGCAATCCGATTACCGCACCGACGGCCCAGGCCATCAGCGCGCCGATCAAGGGCATCAATACGCCAAAGGCGAACAGGCCAACCGACAGTTTGTCGCGATTGCTGATCAGGCTGCGCCCCGCCGAAAGCCCCATATCCAGCAGAAACAGGCACAGGATGCCGGTGAAAGGCGTGACGATGAAAGGCGCGATCATCTGCATGCCTTCACCCCCGGTTATGGCCCCGATCAGGAACGCCCCGGTCAGCAGCACAATTGATCCATTGGCCAGCAGATCACGCCACAGCTTGTCATCCTTGACGCCATTGCCGCCGGTCTTGTGCGCCAGCCACAGCGCCGACAGAATGGCCGGTACCTCCATCGCTGCCGCCACCGCTACCATGAACCCGTCATGGGCAAGACCTACCAGATCCAGCAGACTGGTGGCGGTGACAAAGGTGACAATCGAAATCGACCCGTAATGCCCTGCGACCGCCGCAGCGTTCAACGCATCCAGCCGTGTCATCATCCTCAGCAGGGCAAAGGCCACGAAGGGGATGGTAAAGGACAGGGCCACTCCGCCCAGCAGGGTCAGGAACAGTTGCAAATGGATGCCGTGCGCGGCCAGGCTGGCACCGCCTTTGAACCCGATGGCCAACAGCAGGTAGAGCGACATGAACTTGGCCGCGCCCGCCGGGATAGACAAATCGCTGCGCACAAAAGCGGCCAAAAGCCCTAGGGCAAAAAACAAAATGGTGGGCACCAGCAGGTTGCTAGACAGCGTCTCGATCACTCCGGGCATACTTGACTCCTGATCCCTCGTTTCAGGGCTAGGTGCCTTGCAAAATTGATTTCGCCAAATACTATCTTGTTAAGTTTAATATAGTTCCAGGTTATGAAATGCGTCCAACCCTGCGCCAATTGGAATACATCGTCACGGTCAGCCGCCTCGGACGGTTCAGTTTGGCCGCCGAAGTGCTGAATGTCAGCCAACCCAGCCTGTCGGCGCAAATTGCAACCGTAGAACAAGAGCTTGGCGTTCGGATCTTTGACCGCAATCGCGGCGGAATTCAGGTGACCACAAAGGGGGAAGAGTTCATTTCGCGCGCGCAAAGGATCCTTGCCGAGGTCAAGGACCTGCGCCACGCCATGACCAACGATATGCCCGTTGGCGGAAGGTTGCGGTTAGGCGTTTTGCCTTCGATCGGGCCATACCTGTTGCCGCAAGCCATCAAAGAGGTGCACCGCCTGCGCCCCGGATTACGCATTGTCGTGCGCGAGGAAAACACCCGCGATCTGGAACAGGGCCTGAAATCCGGTCGATTTGACCTGATCCTGTCAACGCCCGAGGATCACCCCAATACCGTGCAGCACCGCTTGTTCAACGAACCCCTCTGGGTCGCGGTGGCCGTTGACGACGTTCTGGCGCAGGACCCACAGGGCGTCAGTGCCGCCGACTTGCAGAACCGGCTGTTCCTGACCCTTGACCAAAGCCACCGCCTGTCGCGCATCGTCTATGCGCTGGCAGCGGAATGCGGCGGCGTGGTTTCGGATGAATATGAAGGCACGACGCTTGATTCCATTGTTCTGATGGCGGCTTCGGGGGTTGGGGTTGCGGTTCTGCCTGATCTTTATGCTCGCAGACAGGGGATCTACCGCGACGAGGTGCGCCTGCGACCGCTGTCCATTCCCAATGCCAATCGCGATATCGCATTGCTGGCGCGCAATGCCGAAACGCCGCCGCCGGGCCAGAACGTATTGATGGAAAGCCTGCGCTCTTCCGCGCGATCCATTGGTCTGACGGTGATCGGTTCATAAAAAAAGGCCCGCACTTTGACATGCGGGCCAAAGGTTGGTCTTCAGGGAGAAACTACCAATCCATCGGGCTTTTGTCTTCGAACGCATCGACCAGGAAATCGATGAAGGCCCGGACTTTGGGTTGTGTGAAGCGGCCGGGCGGGTAAACGGCGTAAATGCCTTGTACCTCGTCCGGCAGGGACGGCATGGCATCGACAACCTGCCCCGATTTCAACGCCTCGGCATAAAGATAGCTGGGCAGATACGCGATCCCCAGCCCCGAAATGGCCGCGTTCAGCAGCGACTGTCCGTCATTCACGCTCAGCCAGCCCGCGGTGCGCACCTGACGCTTTTCACCGGACGGTGCGGTCAGCTTCCAGACATTGCCTGACGACTGGCTGGAATAGTGCAGCAACTTGTGTTCGTTCAGATCGTCGATCTTCTGCGGGCGCCCGAACCGTTCGATATAGCTGGGCGCGGCAACCATGCGTTTGACCGTTTCGGTCAACTTGCGGGCGCGCAACGTGCTGTCTTCCAACTCGCCGATGCGCACGGCCACGTCAAATCCTTCGGAAATCAGTTCGACATAGCGGTTGTTCAGAACCATGTTCACGGTGATGTCGGGGTAGACGGCCAGGAAATCGGACAGGACCGGCGACAGGTGATTGACGCCGAAATCCGTGGCAACGCTGATGCGCAGCAGACCGGACGGGGCCGATTGCATCGATGTGACCAGCGAATCCGCTTCACCCGCATCATTCAGAACGCGACGTGCGCGGTCATAATAGGCCAGGCCGATTTCCGTCGGCGACACCCGGCGCGTGGTGCGGTTCAGCAACCGGGCCCCCAGACGCGCTTCGAGGCTCGAGACGTGTTTGGACACGGCCGATTTGGAGATGCCCATCTTCTTGGCCGCATCGGTGAAGCCACCCTGGTCCACCACATTGGCGAAGGCTTCCATTTCGGTCAGTCGGTCCATACTCGTTCCCCAGATATTGATTTCCAACCCGACTATCGCTCTGAATCTGGGCGGAATCGGGGCATACATGGGATAATATCAGGGATTTGAATCGGATCGTTTGCGTATGAGAAACGCGGAAACAGTAGTTTCCAAACCGGTCCTGAACCCTGCGATACTGCGTTTTCCGCGCAATTATGCGTTTCTGTTCATCTTAGAATGGCATTTTTGTGACCACAGACGGGGTCAAGAAATCCGTTTTCACCATCGCCGTCCTTGCCTGCCGAAGGGTGCCGTTCTAGCCCGCGACCACGTGATCCGCCGTCCGACGGTGAAGACGTGGATCAGGCGGAGTTTTGCAACGGCCTTTGGCGCTCTGGGTGCAAAACTCGCGCTGTCCGACTGGGAAACGTTAAACCCTGCGATCAGAATTCCGCTGCCAGCCGCGTGCCCTGATTGATCGCGCGCTTGGCGTCCAGTTCGGCGGCGACATCCGCACCCCCGATCACATGGGGGGTGATGCCCCGCTCGATCAGCGCGTCCGCCAGTGACCGTTCGGACACCTGACCGGCACACAGCACGATGGTGTCGGCCGCGATCACCGTCGGGTCCGCGCGCTCTTCGCCAAAGCTGACATGCAAGCCGTCATCGTCGATGCGCTCATAATTCACGCCACCCACGAAATTGACGTTCTTCATCTTCAGTGTTGCCCGGTGAATCCAGCCTGTGGTTTTGCCAAGACCTTTGCCGTGCGCCTGTTTCTTGCGCTGCAACAAGGTGACCTGACGCGCGGGGGCGCTGGGTTGCGGCCCCTCGGGCGCCAACCCCGCACGGTGTTCAGCCGGGTCCGTCACGCCCCATTCCTTCATCCACAGTGGCAGGTCGGTCGTGGCGCTGTGACCCTCTTCCAGCAGAAACTCGGACACATCAAAGCCGATGCCACCGGCCCCGATCACGGCAGCAGACTTGCCAACCTCGGCCTTGCCGCGCAGCACGTCGATGTAACTCAGCACGTTGTTCCGATCCTGCCCCGGTATCTGCGGATCACGCGGTCTTACGCCGGTGGCGATGACTACCTCGTCAAAGCCGGTCAGGTCATCTGCGCCAACCTCACGGTTCAGTTCCACCTTCACGCCCAGATCATCCATCATGGTGCGGTACCAGTCGACCAGTCCCCAGAATTCTTCTTTCCCCGGCACCTGCTTGGCCATGTTCAGCTGCCCGCCGACCTCATCAGCGCGGTCGAACAGGGTGACGTCGTGACCGCGCTGGGCCGCGATCATTGCGGTCGACAGACCGGCAGGGCCTGCCCCCACAATGGCAATGGATTTGCGCGTTTTGGCCGGTTCAATCACCAGTTCGGTCTCATGACAGGCGCGCGGGTTCACGAGGCATGAGGTCAGCTTGCCACTGAACGTGTGATCCAGACAGGCCTGATTGCAGGCAATGCAAGGCGCGATCTTTGCCGCCTGATCTGCCATCGCCTTGTTGACGAAATCTGCATCCGCCAGCATCGGGCGGGCCAGCGAGACCATGTCGGCGCAACCGGTCGAAAGAACCTCTTCGGCCACCTCGGGCGTGTTGATCCGGTTTGATGTGATCACCGGTATCCCCACCTTGCCCATCAGCTTCTTGGTCACCCAGGCAAAGGCCGCACGCGGCACGCTGGTGGCAATTGTGGGAATCCGCGCCTCGTGCCAGCCGATCCCGGTATTGATGATCGTGGCCCCGGCCTTTTCGATCTCCTGCGCCAGTTGAACCACCTCGTCATGGGTCGAGCCGTTGGGGACCAGATCGATCATCGACAGCCGGTAGATGATGATGAAATCGGTGCCCACCGCCTCACGCGTGCGGCGCACGACCTCTATCGGCAGACGCATCCGGTTCTCATAAGACCCGCCCCAGCGGTCGGTGCGTTTGTTCGTATGGGTCACAAGGAACTGGTTCAGGAAGTACCCCTCCGACCCCATGATCTCGACCCCGTCATAGCCCGCCTTTTGCGCCAGTACGGCGGCGTTGACGATATCGCTGATCTGTTTCTCGATGCCCTCTTCATCCAGCTCAGTGGGCGGGAACGGAGAGATCGGCGATTTCACCGGGCTGGGGGCCACGCATTTTGGCCCATAGGCATAGCGCCCCGCGTGCAGGATCTGCATCGCGATCTTGCCGCCCGCTTCATGTACGCGCTGCGTCACGATGGAATGGTGCGCCACGTCCTTGTCGCTCACCATCATCGAGGCCCCCGGCAGGACCGAGCCTTCAAGGTTCGGACCTATCCCGCCTGTCACCATCAAGGCTACGCCACCCCGCGCCCGATCCGCATAGAACTCGGCCACCCGGTTCCAGTCGCCGGTCTCCTCAAGCCCCGTATGCATCGAGCCCATCAGCACGCGGTTTTTCAACGTGGTAAAGCCCAGATCCAGCGGGGCCAGCATATTCGGGTACGCAGTCATGGCGGAACTCTCCCTCCTGAATTTGCCCGCTAGATTGACGTTCGCGTCAACTTTGTCACGCGAAACCCCACGTCACCCTCTTTGCTGTAGCGCCGGTGATTGCTAGAGGTGGGCGGAACAACCCGATGAGGCCGCGCATGACCCCCGAAGAAATCGCCAAACTGCCCTATCGCCCCTGCGTCGGGCTGATGCTGATGAATGCCGAGGGCAAGATTTTCGTGGGACAGCGCAACGACCGCCACGCGGACGCCTGGCAAATGCCGCAGGGCGGTGTGGACAAGGGCGAAGACCCCCGCGTCGCGGCCCTGCGCGAGCTGTGGGAAGAAACCGGGGTCACGGCTGATCTGGTCGAAGTCATCGCCGAAACCGAGGGCTGGCTGCCCTATGACCTGCCCCATGACATCGTGCCCCACATCTGGAAAGGACGCTATCGCGGGCAGGAACAAAAATGGTTCCTGCTGCGCTTCACCGGCGCCGACGATCAGATCAACATCGAAACCGACCACCCGGAATTCACCCGCTGGAAATGGCAGGAGCCAGACCGGCTGATCGCCGAAATCGTGCCCTTCAAGCGCGATGTGTATGAGCGCGTGGTCGAGGCTTTTTCCGACTATCTAAACGAACTCTGATCGCTAGGGATGCTTTTCAGGTTGTTCCGCTAAGCGGGACGAAACGGACACGCAACAATACACAAAACTGCGCAATCCCATTGGAGCCACGTTCAAAACCAAGATGGGTAGCACTGCATCAGGTACTGAACGTCCAATTCACTTTGAAATGCCTCAGGGTGGCTTTGCATCATTTCTTGAATGAACTCCCGTCGTTGTCGTGTCGCTTCATGGGTGTTCTCGCAGCACCGCGAAGGATCAGGGGTACGTTCAAACAGTTTGTGCAACAATCTGAAAGGTTTCCAAGTATCGAGTAGTGGGGTGATGTGCAAAGTCATCGTTAGCCACCTTGGTTCATGGGTTCTCCATTCAGGTTATTGGCCAGCATCACCTTCTGGTATCGTGCTTGAATTTGTGCTGTTCTGCATAAATGCAGAGCGAGAATTGGAACTGGTCCGATGTACGCGTTTTTCTGATGGTCGTCAGAGAGGGGTCGACGCTGGCCGCTTCTCGCAAACTCGGCATGGCCCAACCTACTGTGGCTAGGCGTATCGATGCATTGGAACATGCAGCCGGACTAGTTCTGTTCGAGCGTGACACCAGAGGCTTCAAACTCACGAAAAACGGACTCAATCTCGTCAAGAGCGCCGAGACGCTCGAAGCCGCAGCAAATATGTTTGCCAGACATGCAGGTGAATTGGCGGCAACAAAACCCATTCGTATCACTGCATATTCAGCGAACTTCTCGCCGCGAATGGTCGATATTGTCAATGAATTTTCAGCAAGTAACCCCGGCATAGCGTTTGAGTTCTTGCCTTCAGTGAGAGCTCTGGACCTGATGGCAGGTGAAGCAGATATAGCGCTACGATTGGTGCGGACTGAACCTGACCAAAATTTGATTTCAAGGAAGATTAGCGACGCGAAGTGGTCGCTGTTTGGTGGGAAAAGTTATGAGCAGGAATTTGGATTACCCACCTCATCTCAGGATTTGAAAGGCCACAGGTTCGTCACGTTCCAAAGAGGGGACGTCCCCAACGTTTTTCACCATTGGTTAGTTGAACGCATTGAGCCCCAGCAGATTGTGGCGACCTATAGCGAACTGGACTTAATGCATTCGGCGATCAGGGCGGGTCAAGGGTTGGGAATAAGCAACGTGAAGTTGCTTGAGCCGGACAAAACCCTCATCAGGTGCTTCGACGAGATCGAGGAGCTGTCAGCGCCACATTTGTTGTTGGTTTCACCAGATGCCTACCGACGACCTGAAGTTAGAGCCTTCGTCAAATATTTCGCACCTCGCTATGCGGTAATTTTTAAGGAACAAGCCACCTAAGGCTGAATGAAGCTGCAGCCGACAAGATTGCGAGTTCCCTTCTGAGATGAGAGTTGACGTAGTCCACCTTGGACTCAAAGCAACCCTTCTTCCCGCAACAATTCCAGCATATCCGCCTCGGGTCTCGGGCCGATATGGCTGATAACCTCGCGGGCACAGACGTTGCCGATCCTGGCACAGGTCTCGTAGTCGCGTCCGGTGGCCATTCCGTACAGGAACCCCGCAGCGAACTGGTCACCGGCACCTGTTGCATCTACAGGGACAATCTTCTTGACCGGCACGTCGATGCGTGAGCCTCCGTTCAGGACGGTCACCCCGTCACCCGATCGCGTGCAAACCACCAGCGGGCAAATCTCGGCGGTCTTGATCAGCGCCTCTTCCAGATCGTCGGTTTCAAACAGCGATTTGATTTCGGCCTCGTTGCCGATGACGAAATCCAGCTCATTCTCGATCAGCAGCAGGAAATCGACCCGGTGCCGTTCCACGCAGAACGGGTCGGAAATGGCGATCCCGGTCTTGCCGCCGCCCCTGTGGCAGGCGCGCGCGGCCTCAAGAAACGCGGCCTTTCCCTTTTCCTTGTCGAACAGATAGCCCTCAAGGAACATGATCTGGCTGCTTCCGGCGACCTCATCGGGCACGTCATGCGACGACAGTTCCGAGGAGATGCCCAGATAGGTGTTCATCGACCGCTCGCCATCGGGCGAGACAAAGATCATCGAGCGCGAGGTCGGCAATTCCCCGCCCGGAACAGGCGGGTTCACGAAATCGACGCCATCTTCGTTCATCGCATCCGCATAGAACCGGCCCAGCGCGTCGTCATGCACCCGCCCGATAAAGGCGGCATCCAACCCCAGCGCACCCGCGCCCGCAATCGTGTTGGCAACAGACCCGCCCGGCGTCTGTACCCGGCCCTCCATCGAGGCATACAGCAGCTCGCCGCGCTCCTGCTCGATCAGCTGCATGATGCCCTTTTCAATGCCCATCAGTTCCAGGAAACTGTCATCGGCCTGCGAGATCACGTCCACAACGGCATTTCCGATACCGGTCAGCTGGTAGGTTTTCATAATGTCTTGTCCTCGAATTGACAGAGATCACGGATGATGCAGGTCGGGCATTGCGGCTTGCGCGCCTTGCAATGGTACCGGCCATGCAGGATCAGCCAGTGATGCGCATGGAGTTGAAAATCGGCGGGGATGTTGTCTTCGATGGCGCGCTCGACCGCGTCCACGTCCTTGCCAGGGCAGATGCCGGTGCGGTTGCCGACGCGAAAGATATGCGTGTCCACAGCCTGCGCCGGCTGCCGCCACCACATGTTCAGCACAACGTTGGCGGTCTTGCGCCCGACACCCGGCAGCGATTGCAGCGCTGCACGGGAATTTGGGACTTCACCGCCATAGTCTTCGACCAGAATACGGCTCAGCTTGATGACGTTCTTGGCCTTCTGGCGGAACAGGCCGATGGTCTTGATATGCTCGATCAGGCCCTCCTCGCCCAGATCCAGCATCTTTTGCGGCGTATCGGCGATCTTGAACAATTCGCGCGTGGCCTTGTTGACCCCCGCATCGGTTGCCTGCGCCGACAGCGCCACGGCCACGACCAGCGTGTAGACATTCACATGCTCAAGCTCACCCTTGGGTTCGGGGTCGGCCTCCTGAAAGCGCGTAAAGATCTCGCGGATCGTATGATAGTCGAGTTGCTTTGCCATCCGGGCCTTAATGCCGCCCGAGGGGCCGCGACACAAGCCCAAAGCCAATGCGCAAGTTCCGGGTCGCGGCAGCGTGTCGCGCGCGCTATGGTTTGTGCCAGACAATGAGGTGCAACCATGAACGTCCAGACCCCCGAAAGCGGATACCACTATAACGTCATGCGCCGGGCAATCGACCTGATTGATCAGGGCGGTGAAACCCTCAGCCTCGATGAGTTGGCCCGCCAGATGGATATGAGCCCAGCGCATTTCCAGCGCCTGTTCTCGCGTTGGACTGGTGTGTCGCCAAAACGGTATCAGCAATACCTTACGCTGGGCCATGCAAAGGCGCTGCTGCGCGAACGGTTCACCACGCTTGAAACCGCCCATAATGTCGGCCTGTCCGGCAGTGGCCGCCTGCATGATCTGTTCCTGAAATGGGAATCCATGAGCCCCGGCGAATACGCCCGCAAGGGCACGGGTCTGACGATCTACTGGGGCTGGTTTGAATGCCCCTTTGGTCCCGCGCTGGTCATGGGCACCGACAAGGGGATCTGCGGCATCGCCTTCGGGGCCGAAACCGGAGAGAAGGCGGCGATGGAGGATATGGTCTCGCGCTGGCCCAACGCGGATTATGTCGAAGATACCATGCGTCTGCGCCCCTGGGTTCTCAGCGCTTTCGGCACGGCCCGCGACCGGTTAGAGCCGACGCCGCTCTACCTGATCGGCTCGCCCTTGCAGATCAAGGTATGGGAAGCACTGATGCACATCCCGTCGGGGCAGGTGACGACCTATTCCGAGATCGCGCAGCGCGTGGGTTCGCCGCAGGCCGTGCGCGCCGTGGGCACGGCGGTCGGGCGAAACCCGGTCAGTTGGCTGATCCCGTGTCACCGCGCCCTGCGCAAATCAGGGGGGTTGGGCGGCTATCACTGGGGTCTGCCGGTCAAACGGGCCATGCTGGCCTATGAGGCGGCGCAGGCCGACGCCTGATTGACAGAAGGCCCGACCGCTGCCAAAAAGCAACGCAGGTTCGGGTCCCCTGCCGTTCGCGGCCATAGGCTTTGGTGAAACCCGGTTGAACAAACATCTGTTGCCCTTTCCCGGCGCGCGGATGGTAATGCGAACCCCGTCCTAAACTCGCGCCCGTTCAAGGAAACGAGGCAAAACATGACACTGTCACAAGACATCGCTCCGCTGGAGGAGCTGAAAGAGCAGGCCAAACGCCTGCGACGGAAACTGCACGACACCGGCGTTCAGCTGTCGCACGGTCAGGCCCTGGAACTGGTGGCTCATCAACATGGGGTGCGCGACTGGAACACATTGCACGCGATGGCGGGCAACCGGATGCGCTTGCGCGTGGGCGACCGGGTCGAAGGTCGATACCTGGGCCAGCCCTTCACGGCGGAAATTCGTGGTCTGACCATGCTGGGGGACGGTGCACACCGCCGGGTGACCCTACAGTTCGACACGCCTGTCGATGTAGTCCGGTTCGACAGTTTCTCGGCCTATCGCCAGCGCGTGACAGGAGAGATTGGCTGGGACGGTCGTTCCCGTCGCCATACGTCCGACGGGGAACCCCAGCTAGTGGTGCGGCCTGTCTGACATAACACGGGCGAGGCAACCGCGTTGCCTCGCCCTCTCATCTTGCATTGCGCTGGGTGTATTATTCAGCCGCCCAGCCGCCGACGGATTTGACTTCCAGAAAGTCTTCCAGCCCCCAAACGCCACCTTCGCGCCCGTTGCCGGATTGCTTCATCCCACCAAACGGAGAGCCCGCGCTGCGCGACTGGCCGTTCATCTCGACCATGCCCGACCGCAGAACCCGCGCCATGCGGTTGGCGCGCGCCTTGTCCTGCGTCTGCACATAATTGGTCAGGCCATAAGGGGTGTCATTGGCGATCTCGATGGCCTCTTCCTCGGTGTCGAACGGGATCATGGTCAGGACGGGGCCAAAGATTTCCTCGCGCGCGATGGTCATCTGGTTGTTGGCATCGGCAAAGACCGTGGGGCGGACATAATAGCCCTTGTTCAGCCCCTCAGGGCGTCCGGTGCCGCCCGCGACCAGCCGCGCCCCTTCGTCGATACCTTTCTGGATCAGGTCCTGAATCTTGGTCCATTGAACCTCATTCACGACGGGTCCGATATGGCGGCCCTCGTCTGCGGCATTGCCCACCGTGACCTTGCTGGCGACCTCGGCCGCGATCTCAACGGCCTGATCATAGATCGGGCGCTGCACCAGCATCCGGCTGGGGGCATTACAGCTTTGGCCGGTGTTGTTCATCATATGCAGGACGCCGCGTTTGACAGCCTTTTCATCGGCATCGGCAAAGACCACATTGGCGCCTTTGCCGCCCAGCTCCAGATGCACTTTCTTGAGCGTTTCCGCCGCGTTCTTCGAAATTGCCGTACCCGCACGGGTTGAGCCGGTAAAGCTGACCATATCCACGTCGGGATGACCCGACAGCTGCGAGCCAACGCCCGGGCCATCGCCGTTCACCAGATTGAATACACCGGGCGGGAACCCTGCCTCGTCCATCATCTCGGCAAAGATCATCGCATTCAGCGGGCTTTGCTCGGATGGTTTCAGAACCATCGTGCAGCCCGCAATCGCCGCCGCACCGACCTTGAGCGTGACCTGGTTCATAGGCCAGTTCCAGGGCGTGATCAATGCGGCCACGCCAACCGCCTCATAGATGATCCGGTCATTCGGGGCGTGATCCCCCAGAGGGCGTTCAAACTGAAACGCCTTGGCCGCGCGGATGAAGTTCTGCAAATGCCATGTGCCTGCACCAACCTGCTGGCTGCGCGACATGTCAATCGGCGCACCCATTTCCAGCGACATGGCCTGCGCCAGATCTTCCGCGCGGGTCTTGTAGATGTCGATCAGCTTCTCGACCAGTGCGATGCGGGTCTCCACCGGCGTTGCCATCCAGCCCGGCAGGGCGGCCTTGGCGGCGGCAACTGCCGCATCCGTGTCGGCCTGCCCACCCAACGAGATCACCGCGCACGGCTCCTCGGTCGAGGGGTTGATGACCTCGAAATCATTGGGTTGCGACGGCGCGACCCATTGACCATTGATATAGAAATTCCGTTTCTCGATCATCCTGAGCCCTCCTGTCGGTTCAGCTAGAATCCGGCTGTTCGCCGACACTCTGTCACCCAAGCGAAGAGGGGGCAATAGATAATTTGATCAAATTATTTTTCCAGTGAAACCGGCAAATTCCTTGGCCGCGACCACGATGAAAGGTTTAACCTTCGCACAAAGTGATTAGGTTTCAGGCAATCGACTCGGATTTTCAACAGGAAAGGAAGTAGCCATGGGTTTGCGCATCAACGATACGGTCCCGAACTTCACCGCAGAAACAGATCAGGGCACCATTCAGTTTCACGACTGGATTGGCGACAGCTGGGCCATTCTGTTCTCGCACCCCAAGGATTTCACGCCTGTCTGCACCACCGAATTCTCGGCCGTCGCGCAGCTGAACGACGAATGGGCCGCGCGCAACACCAAGGTGATCGGCGTGTCGGTTGACGGTGTTGAAGACCACAAGAAATGGAAGAAGGACATCGAGGAATACGGCAAGGCCAATCCCAGTTTCCCGATCATCGCTGATGACGGTCTGGCCGTGTCGAAAGCCTTCGACATGCTGCCTGCCGAAGCTTACCTGCCCGATGGCCGCACCCCGGCGGACAGCGCCACCGTGCGGTCGGTCTTTATTATCGGCCCGGACAAGCAGCTGAAACTGTCGATGACCTATCCGATGACCGTGGGTCGCAACTTTGCGGAAATTCTGCGCGCGCTGGATGGGTTGCAGATGTCGTCGAAAGGTGTCGCAACGCCCGCCAACTGGGTGCCGGGTGAAGACGTGATCATCCCACCGTCTGTGTCGAACGAAGACGCCAAGGCCAAATTCGGCGCGTTCGAGACGATCTTCCCCTATCTGCGCAAGACCAAAGCGCCGTCCTGAGGCGGTTCCCGGGTCAGGGGGGCTGTCTGCCCCCCATCGCGCCTGCCGGCACAATTCCCCCCGAGGATATTTGGGGCCAGATGAAGCAGGCGGGGGCAGGATGACCTGAGAGAAACCTGCCCCTAGACCTCAGAACTTGTACCGAAGCCCGAAATTGACACTGAACGTATCCAGATCGTCTTCGACAATGCCGGTCAACGCGCCGTTCGGGGCCAGTCGCCGCGACGAGACGTCAAAGGCGCGGGCATAGCGGGCGTCGACGGTAAAGGCGGTTGACGGGTTGATCTCGTAAGCCACACCGGCGATCAGCTGCGCGGCAAAGGTGGTGTCGCTGTCATCCAGTACCACACCCGGCCCATAGGCAAAATCCAGATCCGAATAGGTGGCCCCCAGACCAAACCCGGCATAGGGCGTCAGCGCACCCGCCTGTTTGAAATCAAACAACACATTGGCAAACAATGAGGTCTGCGTGACATCGCCCGAGATATTGCCCTCGGCCCCCGGCCCGTTGCCCGAGAAGTTCACACCATCCACGTCGCTGTCGCGGTAAGACAGCTCCAGCTCAATCCGCGTGCCGAACCTGTCATTGGACCATTGCGGGATCTCCTTGCCGATGGCCACGCCCAGACCGAACCCCGCGTCGAACTCCGTGTCGACCGATTGCGGCGCGCCGCCGATCGTGCCCGCGAAATCGCTGTCCTGCAGCTGGCTGTACCCGACAAAGCCCTGAACATAGGTGCCGTCGCCCAGGCTCTGCGCGGCAAGCGCCGTCGCGCTGACGGCGAGGGCCGTTGAGGTAAGTAAAACGTGCTTGATCATGATTGTCTCCGTTGCTCCAAACTCTGCTTGGCTTCGATGTGGGCGGGCTTGGCGGAAAGGAAAGGCGCGGGGTTATCACTTCGTTTCACAGGGTTTTGGACGCGCGTGAATGAATAGATCCGGGGCTGGGCAGGCCCGTTCATCTGCCGTCTCACGGCCCTCAGGTTCTGGTTCGGGGCAATTTGTGATAAGATGTTCCGGGGCAAAACTCAGGCATAAGACCAATCACCTCGGGCTGTCGGACTGTACTTAGCGGGAGAAGACCATGGCTTTTACAGATTGGTATGTTGAAGGAGAGAGTTTCGGGAACTGCAATTGCGGCTATGCCTGCCCCTGCCAGTTCGAAGAGTTGCCGACCCATGGCGATTGCCGGGGGTTCGAAGTGCTTGAGGTGACCAAAGGGCATTTCGGCGACACCGACCTCAGCGGGACCAAGGCCGCGCTGATCTATGCCTGGCCGGGGCCGATCTTTGAAGGCGGCGGCGAGATGCAGGTGATCGTCGATCCCGCAGCAACCCCGGCACAGCGCGACGCGCTGGAAAAGGTCTTTCACGGCGAAGAAACCGAAGAAATGGCGACGCATTGGTACGTGTTCAGGGCAATGTGCGAGACGGTCCATGACACGCTCTACCTGCCGATCGAATTCGAGATGGACCTCGAAGAACGCACGGCCAGCGTTACCGTTGGTGATGTCCTGAAATCCACCGGACAGCCGATCCAGGCCCCACATGGCGGCGGCGCGCATCGGGTGCGCATCGATATCCCCGGCGGAATCGAGTTTTCCATTGCCGAGATCGGCAGCGCCTCGACCCGCTCTGATGCCGCGATCAAGCTGGACCTAAAGGACAGCTATGGCCAGTGGCATCTACTGAAACACGGCCCCGGCGGGGTTGCCCACTGATCGGCACCCCTGTCAGGCGGCGTGTGCAGATGTGTTCGGGACAGGAGTCCAGCAGGGCAGCGTCAGATCCGCCTTCAGCACCCGAACCTCAAAGGGTTTCAGCACCGGCAACGCGGTTGATCCATAGCCACCGGCACCGCAGGCCAGATTCGGAAACAGGGTGAACAGCTCGCGCCTTGTGGCCGGTGCCATCGCGCCCAATGTCGTGTCACCGGGATAGAAGGATTCGGACCAGATGCCTTCGACGTTCACCAGCTCATGCCGGTCAAAGAGGATATGGACGTATTCGACCCCTTGCGCGGGCAGCTCCTGAACAATTGTCCGCCCATTGACCAGCCCCTTGGCCGGGGCCAGCATCGCGGTCTCGCAATGCATCAGCTCCATCATCGCTGAAGTGACGGCGATCCGGTGTTGTGGCGAGACGACCAGATCACGGCTTGGGCTGTTTGTCCCGAAACACCCCGCCATGATCCGTACCGGGCAGAGATGAGGGTCCTGCTGCAACTCCTGCGCTGACAAGCGACGCCTGCCGATCCAGCGCACCGGGCGGGTATGGCCCTTGGCGGTGACAACCGGGTCGCCGGGGTTCAGCGTCTCGACCCGGCGCAGCCCGACGGGCGTCCGGATCAGGGACCCGGCGGTGAAACACACGAAAGACGGCAAGGTCTGATACGTGGTTGGCGCTGCCGTCCCGCCAAAGCTGGTCCCCGTGATCGTATCGTTCAACTGCGCCTGACCCGAGGTGACGATGATGTAGCGCGGGTTCGAGAACTGAACCAGAATGAAGGTGACAGGCGCCCCGTTCACCGTTCCCGAATAGCTTTCGAAGGTGCTGAAATTCTGGCTTGTCCCGGAAAAACCGGGCAGGGCTGACAGGTCAAGCTGCGCGCTGTCAGGGTCGGGATCCTGCAACAAGGCGTCATTGTCGGTGATGTCAACGGAATAAGCGGCGATTATATCGACGCTTTTATTGCTGTAGGGGTCTGCGCTGATTTCGAAAACGGTTATCGAGGCCACGGTCGAAAAGCATCCCTGAATGCAACATGATAATCCTTATGGTTGAGTAAATACACGCATGAAGTGTTAACAATTGATTTACCAAGCCACGAGACGCCCGACACTCCTGACCGCGCGGACAAAAAAGCCCCGGTCGAAGCCGGGGCCTTTCGCATTCAATCTGAGGGTTGGCAGATTATTCTGCGCTTTCCTCTTTCTTTTCTTTCTTCTCGGGAACGATCTCTTCGCCGGTTTCCTGATCGACCACTTTCATCGACAGGCGAACCTTGCCGCGATCGTCAAAGCCCAGCAGCTTGACCTTCACTTCCTGACCTTCCTTCAGAACATCCGACGGATGGTTCAGGCGGCGGTTTTCGATCTGGGACACGTGGACCAGACCGTCGCGCTTGCCAAAGAAGTTCACGAAGGCACCGAAATCGACGATCTTGACCACCTTGCCGGTATAGACCTGACCTTCTTCCGGCTCGGCCACGATCGACCAGATCATGTCATAGGCCTTCTTGATCGATTCCCCATCGGGCGATGCGATCTTGATGACGCCATCGTCGTTGATGTCGACCTTGGCACCCGAAACCTCGACGATCTCGCGGATGACCTTGCCGCCCGAACCGATCACTTCACGGATCTTGTCGGTCGGGATGTTCATGGTTTCGATACGCGGTGCGTGGACCGAGAACTCGTTGGTCTCGGACAGGGCTTTGCCCATCTCGCCCAGAATGTGCATCCGACCGTCCTTGGCCTGTGCCAGGGCGGTTTCCATGATCTGAGGTGTGATGCCCGCGACCTTGATGTCCATCTGAAGCGAGGTGATGCCGTTTGCAGTACCCGCAACCTTGAAGTCCATATCGCCCAGGTGGTCTTCGTCACCCAGGATGTCGGTCAGAACTGCGTAAGACCCGTCATCTTCCAGGATCAGGCCCATGGCCACACCGGCAACCGGGGCTTTCAGCGGAACACCCGCATCCATCATCGACAGCGAACCGCCGCAGACTGACGCCATCGAGCTGGAGCCGTTGGATTCGGTGATCTCGGACACCACGCGGATGGTATAGGGGAAGTCGGTCGGCGCAGGCAGAACCGCCTGAAGTGCGCGCCATGCCAGCTTGCCGTGGCCGATTTCGCGACGGCCGGGCGAACCCACGCGGCCCACTTCACCAACCGAATAGGGGGGGAAGTTGTAATGCAGCAGGAAGTTCGATTTGAAGTTGCCGTGCAGCGCGTCGATGAACTGCTCATCGTCGCCGGTGCCCAGCGTGGTCACGGCCAGCGCCTGGGTTTCACCGCGGGTGAACAGGGCAGAGCCGTGGGTGCGCGGCAGCAATGAGGTTTCGGCTTCGATGGCGCGAACATCGGTGGTCGATCGACCGTCGATGCGCTTGCCGCCCTTGACGACGTCACCGCGCAGAATGCCGGCTTCCAGCTTTTTCATCGCCGAACCAAGGTTGGCGTCTTCCAGCTGTTCCTCGGTCAGCGCTTCCTTGATCGTTTCACGGGCAGCGGCAACAGCGGCGGTGCGCTCCTGCTTGTCGGTGATCGCGAACGCGGCGCGCATCTGCTCTTCACCGGCAGCCGACACGGCGGTGTAGAGCTCCGAGTAATCGGGTGCGACGAATTCGAACGGCTCTTTCGCGGCGTCTTCGGCCAGCGAAATGATCAGGTCGATGACCGGCTGGATCTGCTCATGCGCAAAGTTCACCGCACCCAGCATTTCGGCCTCGGACAGCTCATAGGCTTCCGATTCAACCATCATCACGGCGTCTTTGGTACCGGCAACAACCAGATCCAGACGCTGTTCAGGGTTCAGGCGCAGGTCCTGCATGTCGTCCACGGTCGGGTTCAGGACGTATTCGCCATCCACGAATCCAACGCGGGCACCGGCGATCGGGCCCATGAACGGCGCGCCGGAAATGGTCAGCGCAGCCGACGCGGCGATCATTGCAACGATGTCGGGATCATTGACCAGATCGTGGCTCAGCACGGTGCACATCACCAGAACTTCGTTTTTGAAACCGTCAACGAACAGCGGGCGGATCGGACGGTCGATCAGACGCGCGGTCAGCGTCTCTTTCTCGGTCGGGCGCGCCTCGCGCTTGAAGAAGCCACCCGGAACCTTACCGGCGGCATAATATTTCTCTTGGTAATGTACGGTCAGCGGGAAAAAGTCCTGACCGGGTTTTTGGCTCTTGGCAAAGGTCACGTTGGCCATGACGCTGGTTTCGCCCAGCGTGGCAATCACGGTGCCGTCGGCCTGACGGGCAACCTTGCCGGTTTCCAGTGTCAGCGTCTCCTCGCCCCACTGCATCGATTTCTTCGTTACATCAAACATATGCGTATCCTAGAACGGAGCACTCCCGCCCCTGCGGGTCTCCGGTTTTGCATGGCGGCCCCATTGCCGCCGACCCCATTTATCTTCCGTTCGAGTGCCGGGGTCAGGGCACAACGTCTCAGATACCGCGCGCATACATGAGAATGCGTTGGAAGGAAAGCGAAACCGAAAAAGCTGGCCGGATCATGCTGAGGCAGGCCCTGACCCCTCGCAGCGCGATACAAGGCACAGGGGCCGCATGATGGTGCGATGCGTGCCATTGCCCCGTCCGGGAAATGGCCTGACAGAACCGGATCACTGCGCTAACCTCACTTTCATTGGGGGTGCGAATGAAAAGACGGCTTACGACAGTGCTGGCGGCTGACGTTGTCGGGTACTCGGCGCTTATGGATCAGGACCGGCAGGGTACACTTGCAGCACTGAAATCGTTCCGTGACGACACGCTCACTGCCCTGCTGGAAACCCACAACGGCACATTGATCAAAAGCATGGGGGATGGCTGGATCGCCGAATTCCGGTCAACGTCCGACGCGTCGGATTTTGCGATTGCCCTGCAATCCTGCGACAAGCCCGAAGGGCTGCGGCTGCGCATCGGTATTCACACGGGTGAGGTCATCACGGAAGGCGAAGACATTTTCGGTGATGGCATCAATGTCGCTGCCCGGCTCGAAGCATTGGCCAAACCCGACCAGATCCTGATCTCGGACACGGCGCATCACAGCCTTGACCGGGGCGATGCGGCCCTGTTCGACGGCGGCGGGCAGGCCGAGCTGAAGAACATCACGCGCCGCGTTGGTGTCTGGTGCTGGCCAAAGGGTTCAACCGCCCATCTTGCTACACCCGCCGACACTCGTCCGGGGATCGCCGTTCTGCCCTTCGACAACATGTCCGGCGACCCCGAGCAAGAGTTCTTTGCCGACGGCATAACCGAAGACATCATCACGGAACTGTCGCGCTTTCGCTGGCTGATGGTCGTGGCCCGCAACTCGTCCTTCATTTTCAAGGGAAAAACGACGGATATCCGACAGGTCGGCCTGACGCTCGGGGTTCGGTATGTGCTGGAAGGGTCCGTCCGACGCGCCGGACAGCGTGTCCGGATCACCGGGCAGTTGATTGATGCGGAAAATGGCAGCCACCTGTGGGCCGATCGCTTTGACGGGGTGCTGGACGATATCTTCGACCTTCAGGACAAGGTCACGCAAGAGGTCGTCACAGCGATCGAGCCATCGCTGCGCCACGCCGAAACGAACCGGTCCCGCGCCAAGCCGACCGAAAACCTCGAAGCCTATGAACTCTACCTTCAGGCGCTGTCGCATTTTCATCTGCTGACAGATGACGCCAATCGCGAAGCCATCCGGCTGACAACGCTGGCGCTGGACCGCGACCCGGATTACGCCGCTGCCGCAGGGCTGCTGGCCTGGCTGCATATTCAGCGGCTTGTGCAGGGGCTTGATCCCATCGGCGAAGGGCCCAAGGCCGCCATCAGCGCGGCTGAACGCGTTCTCATGAGCGACCGCTCCGACGGCATTGCCATGGCTTATGCGGCGCATTCAATCTCGATGCTGGCCCGCGACCTGCCGCGTGCGCGTGCGGCGTTCAAACAGGCGCTGGCCGAAAACCCCAATGCTGCAAGCGTCCACATGCTCGCCTCCATCAACCTGTGCATGTTGAACCGACCGGATGAGGCATTGGACCACGCAACACATGCCATTGAACTCAGCCCGAAAGACCCGATGCGTCATGCGGCGCATATCGCCCGGGCAAGCGCGCTATTTCAGCTGTGCCGGTATGACGAGGCCGCCGCCGCAGCGCGTGACGCTCTGGCCGTTCGGTCCGGATTTGTCATGAGCCACCTGATGCTTATTGCCGCCTTGGGTCAAATGTCGGATGCCGCAGCGGCGCAGGCGGCGATAAGCGACCTGAAAGCATTGCGCCCGGATATCACCGCTTTCTCGGATCAGACCAGGCTGCCGATCTTTACCGTTCCGGCCTGTTCCGAAAGCTGGCGCGAAGGGTGGAAAAAGGCCGGTCTTCCCGAATAACGGCTGATCTACAGACACGCGTCCTGCTGCTGCCACGAAACGCCGCGCGCGCCCCGGCTGGCGGCGTCCGGGGGGGGGCGACTGGCTGTTCAAGTGTGATGTTCACCACAGAGAGAATTCAAAACTCGTCTATTGTGCAGGCTTATTGTGTCAAAGTTAAAGAAAGTAGGTTTACCCATGAAGCTCCATTCCGCCTCTGGCATTTCATTCAACCCTGATGTGTTCGACGAGTCATTCATCGAGATGCTCGACAAGCTCCCCGAGGACGCGGTGGAGGACATCGACCTTGATGCAGGCCCCAAGATGCCGCTGATGACAGCCCCCGCCGCCGAACCAAGCGCGGCGGACGTGGCCGCGATCATGGAAAGCGCATGGGAAGAGCTTTATGCCTCAGACGAAGGGGCCGATATCCGCGCGCTACCGGCCGACCAGCAGGCGCAGATCAAGGCGCGGTTCCTGTCTCCCGACCCGATACCCGAGGCCGAAGCCGCCACGGTTCCCGTCGATGCCGCGCCGTTCTCGGTGCATGAAACTGCGGACAGCCTGATCCTGATGCAGGGGGACACGCCGCTTTTGGGGGCTCCGCTGGGCACCAGCAGGAAAAAGCGCAAGAAAGCTGCGCTGAACA